>NZ_JAPQLE010000163.1:0-1150 GCF_028982185.1 Wolbachia endosymbiont of Drosophila baimaii
GCTACTGATATTCCCTATCTTTTTTATCTTTAATCCATCATAGCTAGCGATGCAACAAAGCCATCCCAGTGTCTGGGCACTGGGATGACAGGAGAAGGCACTGGGATGACAAGAATAGGGCACTGGGATCTAGTGGGCTCAAACTACAATGTTTGTACAGCTGTGATCTATATTCTATAGCTGAATAATTTAACAATTCAAAATGAATACATATCCTATTGAGCTCTATATTACATACCAGGTTGCTTTGCCTTTTCCATGCTGAGTGATGTGATTACTCTTTACGAGATTAGATACGTGCTTCTTTAAGGTACTACGATTTGCTTTAGTAATATTTTCCAAATCCTTAATTGTAAGACGTCCATGTTTGCTGAGTAGTGCTAATACTTTAGCAGAAAGTGGCGGTAAATAGAGATTTAACACTTTTTCATGTGACACCTTTTGCTCAAGATGAGACTTTTGCTTTTGTAGTGATCTTAAAAAAACATAAGCCATGGATTAAAATCATAGCTGCCCGTCTTCAAAGATTGTTGAGTACGACGTAAAGCTAAGTAATAACTCTCCCTGTTACCTTCAATTACACTTTCAAGAGAGCTGTAAGGTACGTATGTATACCCTAACTTTAGCAGTAAGAAAGTTGTAAGAATACGTGATAACCTTCCATTTCCATCTTGAAAGGGGTGGATAGCCAAAAAAGTAACTATAAAGATGCCAATAATTAATAGAGGGTGTAACGATTTCACCTCTAATTGCTGGCTAGTTCAATAAATAAGTTCTTGCATTTGTGTTGCTGTCTCAAATGGAGAGGCTGTTTCAAAAACTATGCCCAAGCTTTTTCCAGATTCATCAAACGCTTCAACATGATTGGGGAATTTTTTATATTCTCCCATGTGCCTTTGATCTTTATATGAAAATTGTAAAAGCCAGATGTGAAACTGTTTTATAGTGTTTTCTGTAAATGGCATCTTGTTAAAGTTTTGAAATACTTCTTCACACACATACGCATATCCGGCTATTTCTCGTTCATCTAGAGAACGAAATGAGCGTGTATCAAGTTTGGATAGTATAGCACTTCTCATAATAGTCCAAAAAAGGTAAGATATGGATTTATAGTAGTGATGGTAAGCATGCCAGCAGCATATAGTTATGA
>NZ_JAPQLE010000164.1:0-696 GCF_028982185.1 Wolbachia endosymbiont of Drosophila baimaii
AGTCATAACTATATGCTGCTGGCACTCAACCTCCTTATCATCGTCTATCCTTATCTTATCACATCCGGACTTCTATGAAAAGAGCTATATTTCGATAATCGGTAGATCGCTATTTGCCTTTAGCTCTTGTGTTAATTGTTGACCACTCGTTTTTGCTTCGATCAAAATTGCGTGTGGCGTCCATCTTACAGCTAGTGACAGAACTTGCTCTTTAAGCTTTGGGTACTCAAGCTTTGCTCGATATACATCAAGTAAATAGAATTTATTATCTATTTTTGCCCAGGTGGTGCAGACGCTAAAGTCGCTGGAATCGTTTGTTGAAACTGCAGTGTCCCAGCTTTGAGTTACATGTGAGAGATTATCAGGGAAATTTTTATAGCGCTTTAGCCACTCTTGTTTTATTATACCGCTTGAAAGTGGTAGAGGATTTTGTTGATATTGAGCAGCAAAAGCGTAACTCCCGAGTTCAACTTTTATCATCTCAACTTCTTCTCTTCCTCCCTCCAGGGGATATAATAACTCATTCTCTTCTCTTGAGTATAATACTCTTGCAGGTAGTGTCATTCCAGCACTTGATGCTGGAATCCAGTCTTTTGCGGTTGAATTTTCTGGATCCCAGTGGGCTTTGTTGCATCGCTACTTATGAAAGGCTAACTATAATTAGGATTATAAGCAACTTATTGAAAATCTTGTTTT
>NZ_JAPQLE010000165.1:0-5833 GCF_028982185.1 Wolbachia endosymbiont of Drosophila baimaii
ATTTGTTACCTCTCTTACCCACTCCATAATTAAACAACTCTGCAATGTCTCCTATTTGTCCTCCTAATAATGAGAATTGGTATAAGGAAGCATTTAAAGAGACAATGAAAAATCTTCAAGAGCGTTTAAAAGGAATAGAAGAAGAGAAAAAGAAGGAGACTAATCAAAAGGCAGTAGAGACGGGAATAAAAGGTATTATAAGTAGCATAAAGAATTTTTATTCTAGTATAAAATCGAACTTGGAACAGCTAGATTGGGGAACTAAACGTGGTATTATTAAAGCATTGATAGGACAAATTAACATTGGTCGTGATCAGGTAGAAGTAGGATTTCAGATCGAAGAACCAGCACAGGATGGGGGAATTCTTAATTTGTATCATTGTACCACACATCATAATAAGGGGGTTGGCAAAATGTGTCAAGCAAGTTTTTTCGTTTCTATAAATCTGGATTTCAGCGTTATGCGCTGGAATGACAACGTGAGGTAAATTTTTCAACATCCCAAAATTACAGAATTCAGTCTGTTTAATTAAGTGTGAACTGTTACACGAAAATTTTGTAAACAGATTAATATACCCTGTTTTTGCTATTCATCTAAAAATGGAACCATAGAGTACGTTGAGGAGCGTAAGCAAATTTTAATGCAAAAATTACTATCAAAAAATAGATTATGCAAGAGGTCTAATTATTCTGCCACAATTTTGCTCTATCACACTTGCCACATTTAATATTCCAGCTTCATCATAATAATTTCCAATCACTTGCAAGGCAAGTGGTAAACCCTCATTGGAGAGCCCAACAGGAACAGAAATAGCAGGCAATCCTGCCAGACTTGCCGGCACAGTAAACACATCATTGATGCACATAATTAGCGGATCTGGCTTTTCATTTAAGCCAAAAGCTTCTGTTGGAGCAGATGGCACAAGTATGTAATCTATTTTTTCAAACGCTTTTATAAAATCATTTCTGATTAATGCCCTAATGCACTGCGCTTTTTCGTAATATTCATTATAATGACCTGAAGAAAGCGCATAAGCGCCAATTAAAATTCTTCTTTTCACCTCTTTACCAAAACCTTCTGCTCTTGTTAGTGAATACATTTCTTCAAGGGTATCAGCATCAACCCTTAATCCATAACGCACACCATCGTAACGAGCAAGATTGGATGAAGTTTCAGCAGAACAGATTAAATAATAGACTGGTATTGCATATTTAGTATGTGGCAGAGTAATGTCAACAACTTCAGCGCCATTTTCTTTTAAATAGGAAGCAACTCTTTCCCAATTATGAACTATTTCCTCTGAAATTCCATCCATCCTATATTCTTTTGGTATACCAATACACTTACCCTTGACATCACCATTTATAAAGCTAGAAAATTTAGGCACTGGCTTTTCGCTCGATATTGAATCTTTTGTATCATAGCCACAAATTGCTTCCAGCATTAATGCTGAATCAGAGACAGAACGAGTAATGACTCCTGCTTGATCCAGAGAACTCGCAAATGCAATCATACCAAAACGCGAGCATCTTCCATAAGTTGGCTTTATTCCAACTACTCCACAATAAGCTGCTGGTTGGCGTACAGATCCACCGGTGTCGCTCCCTAACGCTCCAGCGCATAAAAATCCAGCAACCGATGCTGCAGATCCACCAGATGATCCACCAGGAACAACTTTTTCCCCATCGCTTTTTCTAATCCACACATTTTCAACAGGGCCAAAATAGCTATTTGTGTTCGCAGAACCCATAGCAAATTCATCCATATTAAGCTTACCGAGCATGGCTGCTCTACTTTTTAAAAGCAAGTCAGACACCGTAGATTCGTAAGTCGGAACGAAATTTTCCAGCATTTTTGAGCATGCTGTTGTTTTTATTCCTTTTGTACAGAATAGATCTTTGATGCCAACTGGTACACCCATGAGCGGCGAGATTAAATCATCCTTTTGCCTAGAGAAATGTTCATCTGCAGCTTTAGCAGCTTTCATTGCTATCTCTGGGGTTTTTGTTATAAATGCATTTAATTTCTCATTTTCAACCGCACTGATGTGCGCCTCTACGAGTTCAACGGCAGAAAAACTCCTTTTTTTGAGCCCGTCATGCATTTGTGTAATACTTAACTTTCTTAGTTCATTCATCAATATTTAATTTTTAGCAAGACGTTGATTATAACATGGCACGATAAAAAATCCATACATTTATAGTTACAGCTAGAAATGTAGCTAAGGTAACTTAGATTCACCGACAATCATCATCCCGCTACTTGTTAGCGGCTAAGAGATACCGCAGCGGTATGACGTAGAAGCTATACTTTTATACTCACCAACTCAGTATCCAATCCGGATTGTATCTTAAAAAGGTCAAAAGACTATAACAAGCAAAGGAGTGATACTGTATCTGAGTGAAAATCGTTGAGATCCCAGTGTCTGCTGCTTGCATAGCATTTATTTACAAAAAAATAGTCATGCAAGAGACTTTGCTTGGATATTTGATATAATTTAGGTCTATTAAAGCAAAAAATACTAACATGAATGAAGTGATAACATTTGGTTGTCGTCTAAATTTTTACGAGAGCGAGTTAATCAAAGAAGCATTAAAAAAAGCAAAGAGAGAAAATGTTGTTGTGGTGCATAGCTGTGCAGTGACAAACGAAGCAGAACGTCAGGTAAAGCAAAAGATACGTAAGATTTACAAAAATGATCCAAATAAAGAAATTATCGTAGTTGGTTGTGCTGTTCAGTTGGATCCAGAAGTTTACAGTAGCATTCCTGGTGTAAGTAAAGTGCTCGGTAATCAAGATAAGCTAAAAGCTGAAAATTACTTACTAAATGACGATAAAATCTTGGTCAGTGATAACCAAGTAGAACCTGTTCTAATTAATGGATTTGAAGATAAGTCAAGGGCATTTATTGAAATTCAAAATGGTTGTAATCATAGCTGCACATTTTGTTCAATTACTGAGGCAAGAGGGAATAATCGATCTGTGCCAATAAACAGTATTATAGAGCAAATCAGGATCTTTGTAGAAAATGGATATCAAGAAGTAGTGTTTACAGGGGTTGATATTACTGACTTTGGTACAGATTTGTTGGGTAAGCCATCACTTGGTTCAATGATTAGGAGAGTTTTAAAGGATATACCAGAGTTGAAGAGGCTAAGACTTTCCTCTATCGATGTTGCTGAAGTTGACGACGAATTAATGGATTTAATAGCTAATGAGTCAAGACTTATGCCTCATTTACATTTGAGTCTACAATCTGGTAATAATTTAATACTAAAGAGAATGAAGCGTCGTCACAACAGAGAACAAGTGATAGAATTTTGTCATAAAATGAAGAGCTTGAGGCCTAATATAGCATTTGGCGCTGATATTATTGCTGGATTTCCAACAGAAACTGATGAAATGTTTCAGGATACAGTTGATTTACTGAAAAAAACAAATATAGTTTACCTACATGCTTTTCCATATTCAGAGCGGAAAAATACACCTGCTGCACGAATGCCACAAGTACCAGAGAATGTGCGTAAAGAACGAGTAAAAAATTTAAGAGAAGTAAATAAAGAAATTATGAGCAGTTTTTGTCAATCCTTGATCAACACTAAGCAAAGTGTTCTGGTTGAGCAAAATAATGTCGGTAGAGCAGAAAATTTTGCATTAATAAAGCTTGAATCAAGAGCGCAAGCTAAAAGTATTGTGAAAGTTAATGTTACAGGCGTAGAGAATAATTATTTAATTGGAAATACTCTTTCTTAATTTTTGTACATTAAAGAAATATATGATATGATGGTTATACTATAAATGATAATTATGGGTTCATTTGTGATAACTAAAAGATCTATTACTTTATTTTTAATTTTCATTCCATGTGTCTATTTTTTTATTACTTATATTAGTAATAATACACACATTGAGCAGGTTATTGAAGCACAACCCTTAAAATTAGAAACAGATAATAATGAAAGTGTAATACGTTCTGAAGAGGTTACTGAAAAAGAAATACTAATAAATGATTTAAAATATCAAGAACTTGAAAGTAGTCCTATTAAGCAACCTTCTATTTTCCAAGTAGCTAATCAGAAAAATATGTGGTCACGTATTGCAGATCAAGCTGAGCCTACAAAAGAAAAATCAAAAAAACTTGATTTTTATGTTAGCGCTAACGGTGGTAAGGTATACCATGATAATTCAGAAACATTTGTAAAGGGTATACAAGAAATAGGAAAAAGAGTCCTAACTTTAGTTGAAAGTCATTATGGTTTTATAATAAAAAATATAGTGGCAGATGAAATTAAAAGTATACAGCAATTTGATGGTAAAATTGATTTCCAGTGGTTTAGCAGCATGTCTTTAGGTTACTATGCTGGAGAAAATGGTAAAATTGATTTTGAAGCCGCGTATTCTATAGCCAATATTGAAGATAGTAATTCTCCTCCGGTATTTGATAAATCAGCAAGTATATTTGCGTTTTTGTTAAACTTCTATTATAATCCCAGCGTTCAGGATACACAATTTGCTCCGTACATCGGTCTTGGTATAGGACCAACAGTTTTTAGATTAAAAAGGATTAATGGGTCACCCCAAAATTCAATGCCACTGAATGTTCCTTGGTTTGCTTATCAAATAAAACTTGGTGTTGATTATTCAATAATCCCAGAAATCAAAACCTTTCTCGGCTATCGTTATTTTAGCATTCCGACACCTATTGCAGATGACATATCTACTCACAATATTGAAGTTGGTTTGATATTTAATTTTTAGTGATAATTTAATATATATATAAACTCTTATCTTTTCTATCTAACAAACCAAATGTTGGTACGATTGTTGCTTTTAAAAAAATGACAGTTTCTACTGTTCTAATATTATTCGCTAGCCTTTTTGACTTCTGGTGCAATAAGCTTTGCTTATCTTCTCTATGTTCTATAAGCCCGCCGATTACCATAATTTCACCGCTCTTAATTTTTAACATAGAGTTCATTTCTCTGATTTCAACAATTGGAATGTCGCTATTTAATTTCATTTTACTCTGCTGTGCGACGTACTCTATATCTGGATCTTTAGTGTAGCCGTTAATTCTTGATAAAGTTGGATGTATATCCATGAATATTTCACTAGTATCAATGTTAATGCTTGGGTGGATTATTAGCACAACACCTATTGGGACGCTATTCATCTTGGTAATTAAGGTCTGATTAGAGTTTCTAGTATCTTTTTGTATATCGGAGGTAAAATAAATATGGTTTTTAGTAAATGAAATCATCGCTTGCTGATTATTTATAGCATGTACTCTGGGGCTTGAAATTACAGTTGAAGTGCCAAATTTGTCTAAATTTTTTACTAAATCTCCTAGATCATTTGCACCAAAGTTCATTGCTAGGTTAATAATGGAGTTATCTTGATTTATTATAGACTTAGTTCCATCTTGTAAGTCATTTAAGTTCATACCAGAAAGGTATTTGTCATCTAGCACAACTTCAACTATTTTTGCCTCTATCATTACTTGAGAAGACGCTAACTTCTTAACCTTATTAATATATTCTTCAACAGCTTTGTGGATATCTTTTCTAGCATTCAAAATAATAACACCAGCTTCTCTGTTGGATGAAAGGAATTCGCCATCATCCACCCCGTTAACATCCATTATTGCATTCAAGCCTTTTTCTAATGAATTCCATAAGTCACTACTGTATTGAGACTTCATAACATTGTTATAGTCCCTATCAACGTTACTTCCATCACTGTTAGTATAGCTCTTTCCATAAAAGTCCGGATGTGATAGGATAAGGATAGATGATGATAAGGAGGTTGAATGCCAGCAGCATATAGTTATGA
>NZ_JAPQLE010000166.1:0-4927 GCF_028982185.1 Wolbachia endosymbiont of Drosophila baimaii
AAAACATTCCTCTATTCGAATCCTTTCGTCGTGCTGTTGATTCTGCCTTCCTATGACCTGTTCGGACTATTATGAGAAATGCTATAATTCCATAGTTATGAGTTTTGGTTATTTTTTTCACGTCATTATTGCAAATATAATGAATTTTTATTGGAACGGTGAAATTATCGATGGAAAGCCATTTTATGGAACTGATGTAATGGTTAAGTCTATGTTAATAATACCTATATGCCTACTAATAGGAATGATAGGCTTTTGGTTACTTAAAGTTATAAGCTGTAAAAAGAGCTAAGCAGATTTAGATGATTAATATAGTATTGTTTTTTATAACTAAAGTATCTATAATCCTAAATTTTAGCTGAGATTCATGTTGCAGAGGAATTTTTTAATCTGGTTGTTGACGTCACTGTTTTATGCATACCAATATATATTACGCGTAATTCCAAACATAATTGCGCCTGAATTAATAACAAAATTTAACATAAGTATTGCAGATGTTGGCCAGTTTGGTGGGTTATACTATGTAGGCTATACGCTAGCTCATATACCTATTGGTCTTTTCCTTGATAGATTTGGACCAAAGTTTGTTTTACCTGCTTGTACCGTTTTGACATTTACCGGAACACTACCGCTTATATGCTTTGATGAGTGGAGTTATTCAATAATTGGAAGAATAATTGTGGGAATTGGGTCATCCGCTTCGGCAATTGGAATCTTTAAAGTTGCAAGCATGTATTTTGTGCAAGAAAAATCAGCAAGAATGGCCAGCTTATCTATAATTATAGGAATTTTGGGAGGGATATGTGGCGGGTTACCTTTAGATTTCTTACTCGATAAATTTGGCTGGAATTATGTTATCTATACATTCTCAGCATTTGGGTGTTTACTTGCTCTGTTGCTGTTCTTAGTAACGCCTGAAAGCAATGCTCAACAGGAAAAAGTTAGCATTAGAGACTTAAAAAACATACTTTTCAACAAGCATATTATTCTAATTAGCTTTTTTGGTGGACTCATGGTAGGTCCAATGCAAGGTTTTGCCGATGGTTGGGTGAAAGCATTCTTTTTTGAAGTATATAAAATGAATGAAGACTTGGCATCTTCTCTCTCTTCCGTAATATTGATAGGAATGTTAATAGGATCATTCTCTTTGGCTTATTTATTGGAAAAATATAAAAATAAGCATTATGAAGTAATAATTGCATGCTCATTTGCAATGATCGCTAGTTTTCTTTTGCTTTTTACTCAGATTGGTGGCTTGTATGTTGTATTACCTACGCTTTTTATTATTGGCTTCACATCTGGATATCAGGTGTTTACCATTTACAAAGCGATAAGTTATGTAAATAATAACTTAGTAGGCCTGGCTACAGCTGTGTCAAACATGATAGTTATGGTTTTTGGCTATTTTTTTCACACTGGGATCGCAAAAATAGTAGATTTGTGTTGGGATAGAACAATAATACAAGGAAATCCTGTGTATGGTGCTGAATTGCTGATAAAAGCAACATCAGTTATTCCTGTATGTTTGCTGGTGGCTGTTTTTGGGCTCTTATGGTTAAAAAATAAAGATTTTAGAGAAGTTGATTGTAATAAGTAGATAATTTATCGAAGGCTCGTATGATAAAATCGTTAGATGTACTAATTTAAGGCTCTTGTTATTATGAAATATAATACTTTATTTTACTTTGATATTTTTGTTTTAATTGTAATTGGGTTTTATTAGGTGGTAGGTATGTCGAAAAGTAATTTTTTTGTATGGTTGATAGTATCTCTTTTCTACGCATACCAGTATGTGTTACGTGTCATGCCAAACATAATTGCGCCTGTATTAATAACAAAATTTAATATAAGCATTGCAGATTTAGGGCAATTTAATGGTCTCTACTATGTGGGATTTACACTAGTTCATATCCCTGTTGGTCTTTGTTTTGATAGATTCGGTCCAAAAATTGTTTTACCTGTTTGTGCTGTCTTGGTATCTATTGGAACATTACCTCTTGTGTGCTTTGATGAGTGGTATTATTCAGTATTAGGTAGAATAATTGTTGGGATTGGCTCGTCTGCGTCAGTAATAGGAGTATTTAAAGTTGCCAGTATGTATTTTTCGCGAGAAAAATCAGCAAAAATGGCAAGCATATCTGTTATTATAGGGCTATTAGGGGCAATATATGGTGGTCTACCAATAGAACTTTTGCTTGATGAGTTTGGTTGGAATTATGTAATTTATATTCTTTCAGGGTTTGGTTTCTTACTCGCTTTATCTTTATTTTTAGTTATTCCTTACAATGCTTACAACTTTCGAAAAGAAAAAATTAGCATGAAGGATCTAAAAACTGTGCTTTTCAATAAATATATCGTTCTAATTAGTTTTTTTGGTGGCTTAATGGTAGGTCCACTAGAAGGTTTTGCTGATGCTTGGACAAAAGCTTTTTTATGTGAGGTATATCAAATGGCCGGTGATCTAGTGTCTTCAATTTCTTCTGTTATATATGTAGGATTTGCAGCTGGATTGCTCTCTTTTGCTCACATATTAGAAAAATATCCAAATAGACATTATGAAGTTATTATTGTCTGTTCCTTTGCAATGATTGCTAGTTTCCTTTTACTTTTTACACAGGCTGGCGGATTGTATATTGTATTGCCTGCACTTCTTGTTATAGGTTTCGCTTCTGGATATCAAATAGTAACACTGTACAAAGCATTAAGTTATGTAAATAATAACTTAATAGGATTAACTACAGCTGTATCAAATATGATAGTTATGGTTTTTGGCTACCTCTTTCACACTGGAATTGCGAAGGTAATAGGTTCTTATTGGGATAAAGCGATTATACAAGGAAATCCTGTGTATGGTGCTGAATTGCTGATAAAAGCAACATCTATTATTCCTGTATGTTTGCTAATAGCTGTTTTTGGGCTCTTATGGTTAAAAAAGCAGGATAAGCAGTCTTAAAATTGCTTGTGCATCTTAAAATTAAAGCGAGGTTTGATCTATGATGAGTGTTTTAAAAAAAATCTGTAGCTCTAAAAATAGTTTAAAGTCTTTTGATAACGAGGTTTATCAGTCTATAGAAAAAGAATTGCAACGCCAAAGATCACAACTGCAACTAATTGCATCAGAAAATTTTGCAAGCAAAGCGGTAATGGAGGCACAAGGCTCTTTTCTGACTAATAAATATGCAGAAGGTTATCCAGGCAGAAGATATTACTGTGGTTGTGAGCATGTGGACAAAGTTGAAAGTCTGGCTATAGAAAGACTTTGTAAGTTGTTTGGTGTAAAATTTGCAAATGTTCAGCCTCACTCTGGTTCTCAGGCAAATCAAGCAGTGTTTGCTTCACTGCTTACTCCAGGTGATACAATACTTGGATTGTCACTGAGTTGCGGTGGGCATCTAACTCATGGTGCGGCACCAAGCCTTTCTGGTAAATGGTTTAAGTCAATTCAATATACAGTGAATAAAGACACTTACTTGCTGGATATGGATGAGATAGAAAAGCTGGCGCTGGAGCATAAACCGAAATTGATCATAGCTGGTGCTTCTGCTTATCCGAGAAAAATGGACTTCAAACGCTTTCGCGAAATTGCAGATAAAGTTGGTGCTTATTTGCTTGCAGACATTGCTCACTATGCAGGGCTTATTGCAACGGGCGAATATCCATCCCCTGCTGAATATGCACATGTTATGACTTCCACGACTCACAAAACTTTGCGTGGTCCTCGTGGTGGAATAGTGATGACCAATGATGAAGCATTACACAAAAAAATTCAATCCGCAGTTTTTCCAGGATTGCAGGGCGGGCCACTTATGCATGTGATAGCTGCAAAAGCTGTTGCATTTAAAGAAGCGTTAGCGCCAGAGTTTAAAACTTATAGCAAGAAAGTCGTGGAAAATGCGAAAGTACTAGCTCAAGAATTGCAAAAGCATGGACTCGACATTATAACCGGCGGCACTGACTCTCATATAGTGCTAGTTGACTTAAGATCGCAGAAATTAACTGGAAAAGACGTTGTAGATAGCCTTGAGAGGGCTGGCATTACCTGCAATAAAAACTCTGTGCCATTTGACACAGAAAAACCAACCATCACTTCAGGGCTCCGTTTTGGCACCGCTGCTGAGACAACACGCGGACTTGAGGCAGAAAATTTTAAAGAGATAGCTGGTCTAATAAATGAAGTAATTCAAGGATTAATCAGCGGAAATAGCTCAAGTGTCGAAAAAGCAGTAAAAGCTAAAGTTGAAAGGATTTGTAGTAATTTTCCTATTTATTAATTTATGTGGTGTCATCCAAGTAGCTGGTAGAAACGAAAAAACTTACTTGACACCCTTCGCCAGCCCTCTTATCATGAAACTGAAGGTATTCATTTATCTTCAATCTGTGCAGATTAAACGACAACAGTATTACGTAATTGGCGTCTTATTTTTAATTTTTTGCACTATGCGCACCCTACGTCTTCACAACATTTCTGGGTTTTTACCTATATAAGCTGAAACGCGCTTATAAAGCGTTTAAGACAGTATAGCACACCAATTTGCAGGATTAGAGAGTGACAACTAGCTAATACGGGATTTCTTTTGCCTTTTTTTCTGCTTAGTAAATTTCTTAAACATTTAAACTAAGATGAGTTGCATTTAAAAGCAGCTAAATTGCAGTGTTTAAGACTTAAAAAACGCCAATACTGAAAATAGACAATGACTAGGGCTTCTTTTGCCTTTTTTTCGTTTGGTAAATTTCTTAATATTTGTAGCTAACATGAACAAACATTTGAGAGTAACTTCTGCTAGTAGGGTGTCATCCCAGTGCTTGACACTGCTCTCCTTTGTCATCCCAGTGCCCAGACACTGGGATGGCTTTGTTGCATCGCTACTTATGAAAGGCTAACTATAATTAGGATTATAAGCAACTTATTGAAAATCTTGTTTTTTTG
>NZ_JAPQLE010000167.1:0-1887 GCF_028982185.1 Wolbachia endosymbiont of Drosophila baimaii
TTGGATCTAGAAAGAGATGCAGAAATTTATGTAATCGAACTCTCCTCTTTTCAATTGGAGTTGATGAATGAAATTAACGTGGACATTTCAGCACTGCTCAATATTACACCAGATCACATAGATAGGCATGGAAGTATGGAGAACTACATAGCAACTAAATTAAAACTGATAAACGGTAGTGAGGTTGCCGTAATAGGATGTGACAATGAGATTACTGCTGACATATTCAACAAATTCACTGGAAACAAAATTCCAATCTCAGTAACATATTCCCCGATGTCATTCCAGCGCGTGACGCTGGAATCCAGAAAAGAAAAACCATTGCCAACTACTCAGATGACAGAGGGTGGTGCAAGAGATCTAATATCATTGGCAGGTAACAATTTGCTTGATTATAGTGAACAGATTACTGGTATAGATCGAAATTATCTGGATCCCAGTGTCAGCTACTTGGATGACAAAAGGGGCACTGGGATTCAGAAGATCTCGTTAAAACTAGAGAATCATAGCTTATCAGTAAGCGACGTGAAAATAAACCTAATATCCAACGCAGAAAACATAGCAGCCACATATGCCGTATGTAAGGTACTTGGAGTAGATAGCAACACTATTATCAATGGAATCAAGTCCTTTTCAGGACTGAGGCATAGGAATGAACTGCTTGGCAAAATAAGAAATGTGTTTTTCGTGAACGATAGCAAAGCAACTAATGCAAAATCGAGCGAAAAGGCGATCTTATCTTATGAAAACATAAATTGGATCGCTGGTGGAAGAAGCAAAAAAGGTGGAATAGAATCATTAAGCAAGCATTTTACAAGGGTTAGAAAAGCTTTTCTTATTGGAGAATCAACCGAAGCTTTTGCAAATGTTATGGAGAATAAAGTAGATTATGTTAAATGTTGCAATCTAGAAGATGCATTCAGATTGGCTTTTGAAGAGGCCTTAAATAGCGCAGAAGAAGTAACAATATTACTTTCTCCCGCGTGTGCTTCTTTTGATCAATGGAAAAATTTCGAGGAACGTGGTGAAGCATTTTGTAGAATGTTTGAAAATCTCAGGTACAATCACACATGCTGTTTAGTATAATGTTGCGTGGAACAAAAGTTAATAATAGATAAGCTAATTAGGGTTATTCCATTTGAAGGGATAAGCGATGAAACCCTATTAAAGGTGTGCACTGACCTTAATCTAGCTAATAGCTTTTGCAAATTTCAGAATGGAATATATAGCGCTTTGGAGCACATAGCAGAGGACTTAAATAGCTCAATGGAAACTGAACTAAGGAATTCTAATTTAGAAGATATGAAAGTGCGAGAGCGAGTAAAGTTAGCCATTCAAATACGCCTTTCAAATTACGCTAAGCTACCAAATTATAGAGAACTTTTAAAAAATGTTTTATTATTCTCTGTATCACCAAAAAATACATATTTTTCTAGTAAACTTTTATACAGAACTGTTAGTGCGATTTGGTATGGCATTTATGACCAATCAACAGATTTTAACTACTATACAAAAAGAGCAATATTAGCTGGAGTGTACTTAAGTACGATACTTTTTTTTATCAATGATTATTCAGAAGATTTTGTGGATACTTTATCGTTTCTTGATAACCGTATCAACAATGTCATGACATTTCAAAAATTCAAAACTCGCTTAAAAGGAATCATAGGAAATTTCTTATAAGCTATTGATTGTTGGTAGAAAAGTACTTGAGCACGATCCTGAAAAGGTTTGTGAAAATAAAAATATTCATGCTGATCATAAAGAACATTTAGTTTATCGTGAGGATAATAATGGTATAGCATTTCTTATAATAGTCCGAACAGGTCATAGGAAGGCAGAATCAACAGCACGACGAAAGGATTCGAATAGAGGAATGTTTTTCCT
>NZ_JAPQLE010000168.1:0-1796 GCF_028982185.1 Wolbachia endosymbiont of Drosophila baimaii
CAACAGTTAAATGGCTATTTATAATGAATTTTGTCAGTAACTGCCAGTTCTTTTCACTTGAGCGATGCAACAAAGCCCACTGGGATCCAGAAAATTTGATTGTGTACTATACAACATTTTCGATTAAAAGCTGGATTCCAGTGTCAAGCACTGGAATGACATCACAGGGGCACTGGAATTTTTGTTTCAATATTTGTACATTAGCCATGCATCTGAACAGATACTGTAAATTAGCTATACTACATTAGCCCATCAGATGAGTTGTAATGGTTATAATTGTCTGATAAGTGATCTCTAACATCGTGACCTAACTCATTGGCATCAGGCTTAACTTCGTGATCTAACTCATTAGCATCGAGCTTAAACAAAGAAGGATTATCATCAGATTGTTGATTAGACTCTTTCTCTTTCGACCCAAATAACCATGAAAAGAGCGATGAGATAGAATCAATAATGGATTTAATTGTTGAAAAAATATTGGATAAGAAATTACTGGGTTGCTGAGTATCCTCTTCGGGTTCTTTTCCTTCTGTATGCTCTACTTCATCCACATCTTGTTCAGGGTTACCTCTGCTTATGAGTGTCTTATCTAGCTGTTTGAATATATTTTTGTCGGAGTTTTGAAAATACATTCGACTTATCTCCTTATTTTCATCAATGTAAATCACTAAAGTTGTATTCTCGTTCCCCAGTCCATCACATTCACTAACGAGCGATTCATGAGAGTTCTTAATGTCTTTGATAAATTGAAGTTTTTCTTCTTCTGCTGAAAGATAATCTCTGTGTTCTGCTCTATAAGTGGTGCCTTTGTATTTAAAACTAAACATTGATCCATGGTCTTCATATTCATCTACTAGTTCATGAATACTCTTGACATTTTGTATAGCTTTAAATTTTTCTTCTTCTGAAAGGTTCTTGTGATATTTATAAAGTGTACCTTTATATTTAAATTGAAACATCGATCCACGGTCTTCATATTCATCTAATCCAGAGTTCTTGATACGTTGTATAATTTGAAATTTTTCTTCTTCTGAAAGATCTTCACGGTATATACTACCAGTTGTGTCCTTATATTTAAATTGAAACATCCATCCACGGTCTTTATATTCATCTACACCCATCTGCTTGCAAATAGCTTTATAATTTTTTTCTTCTACCTCTCGTCCAACAACATTTGCTATGAGTTCAGTATCCAGAATATTCAAAGTTCGGACTGTTGCTGATGGTGAAAAACGTAATTGAAATATGTGACCTAGCCCATGACCTAGAACAAAATCCATGGCACTTTGCTTATATGTCAGAATATTCTGATAATCTGTTACTCCTCGTGTAATATATCCTGGACCACCGTCTTCATCTATGCCGAGAAGATTGTTATACTTTATATAATCGCTTCTATTATTGAAAATGTAAACCTTTATATCTTTAACTATGCTACTATCTTTGAAGCAAAACTTTTCTTTAAATGCCCCATAGGCAGTTTTAATGTCTGTTTCTATTTGGTTTTGTTCCTGCTCAGATAAGTTGTCGTATTTTATAGTACAATTTATATACCCGTATTTAACGGTAAAGCTGTTAGACAAAATATCATGTATATTTGTGGAAAAATAATTGAACTGCTTTGACTCGGCTTCCTTATACAATTGATGCCCATATTTATCACTAGAATACTTTGGTAGTTTAGGTACTTTGGCAATTAAGTTTTTGTTATAGCACTTCTCATAATAGTCCAAAAAAGGTAAGATATGGACTTATAGTAGTGATGGTAAGCATGCCAGCAGCATATAGTTATGACT
>NZ_JAPQLE010000169.1:0-2405 GCF_028982185.1 Wolbachia endosymbiont of Drosophila baimaii
TTTTAATTTGTAAGATAAGATCTTTTCCTTTTTGCATGCCTCACCTAAAAAAGACACATTTTAAACTTTTTTGTTGCAATAAAATAGAAACAAAAGTGCTGTCCCTTGCACTCTTTGGATAATTTAATGATAAAAAATTTAGAGAGAAATTTTATACACAATCTCTGATATTTTTCCTTAAGTTGACGCCATTGTATGAACGGTTACGGTTTCCCGTCTTCACCATGCTGTATAGAAAAAAGTCTGGATTCCAATTTGCATGACAATATGGAGTATCTGCTTCTTTCATCCCAGTGGGATCTTTTATTCCATTTTATCAACAGTTTGTTTTGCAGTATCAAACAATTTTAATCCTATAATCCCGAATGTAACTAAAATAAAGCATATTACTTCGAATAAATTAACTGGTTCATCAAATAGGTAAACTCCAAGTATCGAAGCTCCTATAGCGCCCACTCCAGTCCAAATTGCATAGCATACTCCGATAGGTATAGAACGTGTAGCGAGCGAAAGTAAATATGTACTAAGAGCCATGGAGAGTATGCTAATTATTGATGGTACGAGATGAGTAAATCCATAACTATGCTTAAGTGTTATGACCCAGAACACTTCAATTAGTGACGATAAGAGTAAATATATCCAATTCATGCATAAATTTTTAGGTTTAAATAGAGAGCTTTAGCCCTATGCTTCCTATTACAATTAAAACGATACATAAAACTTGAGATAAATTAATATTCTCTGTGAAAGTGGTTGCACTAATTATAGTTATTCCAATTGTGCATATTCCAGAGGAAACTGCATAGCATACTCTAATAGGTAGAAAGCATGCTGCAAGAGATAAAAAGTAAACGCTAATGATCATAATTACCAATGCTGCAATCGAAGGCACAACTTTAGTAAAACTGTTACTAAACTTTAGCGTTACAGCCCACAGTATCTCTAGGATACTAGACAGCAACAAATACAACCAGCACATTTTCGTAACATTTCAATCTTGTATTGTAACAGAAATTGTTAGTTAAAACTACACTAAAGTGCAATAGATCTCTCTTTCGGAATTGCTTTAATATCAAACTTAAAACAACATCCTAAAAAACTTTTCTACGAAATTCAATTCCTGCACGTCATTTGCTGCATAAAGTGGTGTAGTTTGTTGCTCAATACCTGGTATTTCTACAAAAACTTCGCCCACTTCTTGACCTTTTTTAATGGGTGCAGGTATCATATCTTTATATTCAATACGCACCTTAATTTGGTCATGCAATTTGCGGTTGTAAGTTATGGTAACATCGTTTGCAACTGTAATAGGCACTTTTCTATCTTTTCCATAGAGAACATTTACTTCCTCAACTACGCTGTCTTTAACGAATATTTTCTTAGTGTTAAAATGATTTAAGGAGTATTGTATCAGTCTTTTTGCTTCTTCTATTCGCTCTTTCTCAGTGTTTAAACCATTTACGACAGCAAAAATTCTCCTATCATTTCGTTTTGCAGATGCTACAATGCCGTAACCACCAGCATTTGTATAACCGGTTTTTAAGCCATCAACCCCAATATCGTGAAAAAGTAGAAGATTTTTATTCTTTTGTACAATTTCATTATATGTCAAATATTGTTCGGAAAATAAATCATAATATTCAGGAAAATCGGTGAAAATCCTTTTTGCCAGCATTACCAAGTCTTTTGCGTTCATAAAATGATCTTCATCTGGCCACCCGCTTGAGTTGACAAAATGACTGTCATTCAGATTCAAATTTTGTGCAACTTCATTCATTTCAGCCACAAAATTCTCTTCTGATCCTGCAATGCCCTCGGCTAGTGTTATGCAGGCATCATTGCCTGAGACTATTGTAATTCCTTCAAGTAATTCCCTCACCGTAACGGATTGACCTTCTTTCAAAAACATAGAAGAGCCTCTCCTTTCCCACGCTTTTCTACTTACTCTAAATTTATCCTCCATGTGTATTATTCCAGCTTTTAGATAATCGAAGGCTATATATAAAGTCATTAGCTTGCTCATTGAAGATGGGGCCATTTTTTCATCAGAATTATGGTCAAAAATGAATGAGTCTGAAGCTAAATCTAAGACTACTGCTTGCTTTGCTTTGGTTCTAAACTGGTATGAGTATGAAGAAAAAGGAAGTATAAAAACTAATAGCAAAATTACCAATCTGCTTAACATATCTATAATTTTAAATTTATAGTGCACTAATTAATAGTATAATTTTACAGGGGCATTTCAATAGATCTCTTGCATAAAAATTCCTTGACAAACCTCGCCAGCCCCCTTACCATGAAACTGAAGCTATTTGTTTATCTTCTCTGTACAGATTAAATGACAAAAAAACTCACGTATCTGGCGTCTCATGTTTAATTTTTTGCACTATGTGCACCTTATGTCT
>NZ_JAPQLE010000170.1:0-550 GCF_028982185.1 Wolbachia endosymbiont of Drosophila baimaii
TTAGGTACCTTTAAATTTTTTGACCTATGCCAACTAGCACAGTCCATAACGAGAAAAGTCTCTCGTATTCCTAGATATTGCGACATCTGCTCAAGAAATATATTCATGCAATCAGTGTTGACATTTGGTGCAAACAAGCTAGAACTCTCTCCATTTCTAGGATTAACCGCACTATAGAGATAGAAATTTTGCCTACCTAATTTTATTTTAACCTGTGTCCTAATGCCTTTTTTAAACCACCCATGTCCAATTTTTGAATGTGTGCCAAACCGAGACTCATCAAAGAAAAATAGCTCTTTTTCTGGATATTTGCCAATAGTTTCGTTGAGATTTTTTTTTAAACTCCTCTTGTTTGCTTTTATCTTTACCATTATGAACTGGTCTTGGAGTAATATATGAGAATTTCATTCTTTGCATATTACGGTGTACTGTGGACTTACTGATATCCAAACCAAATCTTTCCTGGATTTTTATTCTCATTTCTTTAATGGTGATATTAGGATTTTCTTGTATCCATGCTTCAACTTGTTCACGTTGACTTTGATTCAAT
>NZ_JAPQLE010000171.1:0-1822 GCF_028982185.1 Wolbachia endosymbiont of Drosophila baimaii
TATGTAAAATTATTAAAGATTACGGAGGAAATATGCTATTTTGATTTGTGTAAAAATTATTGTTGACTTATGTGCAATTAGAGAACTATAGAAGCAAATTTAGGCAATCATATAAATATTTTTGATATTAGTGAGCTAGAAAATTCGCTGCACAAGCTAAATTCAATAGTTATAGATCCAAACACAACTCCAATGAGTATTATGGCTGTAATAAAAGATAAACAGGTAGCTGAAAGAGAGGATCCTTGTCTAATTTATAAAGAAGTAAAAAACCAAACTGAAATAGCTGGGGCTATAAATGCGCACATCAGAGATGGAGTGGCAGTTACAAACTTTCTACATTGGCTTGAAAATAATGTTGGTACAGAGCTTGAAGCTGAAGAGAAACTCTTAGAATACAGAAAAGAGCAGAATTTGTTTAAGCAACTAAGTTTTCCAACAATTTCAGCACTTAATGAGAATGGAGCAATAATTCACTATCGTGCAAGCAGTAAGACGAATAAGGTAATTCAGAAAAGTGGACTATATTTGATTGACTCTGGTGGTCAGTACCTTGACGGTACAACTGATGTGACAAGAACTGTAGTGGTTGGTAATCCGACCAATGAGCAAATAACCCACTATACAATAGTGTTGAAAGCTCACATTGCTATAGCAAGTGTCATCTTTCCTCCTGGCACTACTGGTGGAAAATTGGATATATTGGCACGTACGCATTTATGGAAATTTGGAATGGACTATATGCATGGTACAGGGCATGGAGTAGGAAGTTACTTATCAGTACACGAAGGACCACAAGCAATATCAAAGGGAAATAAAGTGAAACTCACGCCAGGCATGATGCTTTCCAACGAACCTGGTTATTACATTTCGGGAGAGTATGGAATAAGAATTGAAAATCTGATGTATGTTGATAAACATGAAAATGGTTTCTTGGGATTTAAACAACTAACCTCCATTCCATATGATAGAAGGCTAATAGATGTGCAAATGCTTACTAAAGATGAAATTGAATGGATAAATGGCTACCATCAGTTTGTCTATAAAAACTTAGAAAATAGCATAAAAGATAAGGAATGGTTAAAGAAGGTATGTGACCCTTTATAAGCAAAGGAGCATTTTTTATTATTTAAAAAGTATTAATGCAATTGTGACAGGTATTTTGTATTGTTTTTAATTTTAAAATAATATATAACAGAGAACACGTATTTTTAGGTAGGTTATAATTATGATAGACAAAGGGCAAGAAGATGAATTTATGAAGCAGTATATGGATATTTGCAAAGAGCAAATAGAAAAATTAGCCAAGGATCCTGAATTGCTTAATCAGACTTTAAAACCATTTATGCAGATGTCTCAGCAGCTTATGGCTGGCGGTATGTTAGAAGGGGCTATGCCCAACATGATATCTGATTTGGGTAGTATGGATATCAGCAAGATGATTGCTCAGATGAGGGAAATGATTGACTACATAAGAGGTAACTATAAGGAACTAATGAAAGAGCACAGCTCGCAGATTCAAGAGCTTGATGAATCCAGTAAAAAGCTAAGAGGCTTAGTTAAAAAATTGATAGAAAAGATCGAAAGTAAATAAATAACATCTGGATTTCTGTCATTTTATATACAACTTTCTAGTTGGACGGTAGGTCGAACTGATGTCATGCAGGTAGCTGACACTGGTTCCTTTATGACGGCAGTGCCCAGAGGTGTCATCCCAGTGCTTGACACTGGAATGGCTTTGTTGCATAGCAACTGAAAAAATCTGGTGGCTACTGACAAAATTCATTATAAAATAGCCATTTAACCTTGAAAGAAAAAATAT
>NZ_JAPQLE010000172.1:0-10318 GCF_028982185.1 Wolbachia endosymbiont of Drosophila baimaii
TGTAAAATTATTAAAGATTACGGAGGAAATATGCTATTTTGATTTGTGTAAAAATTATTGTTGACTTATGTGCAATTAGAGAACCTTAGCTACAAATGTTTAAGAAATTTACCAAGCAGAAAAAAAAGGCATAGAAAACCCGCAGTAGCTAGTTATTCACTCTCTATTTTAAAATTTGACGTTGGGTGATGTCTTGAACGCTTTATAAGCGCGTTTCAGCTTATATAGGTAAAAACCTAGAAATTTGATAAAGACATAAGGTACACATAGTGCAAAAAATTAAGCATAGTACGCCAAATACAAGTTTTCTTATCGTTTTAATCTGCACAGATTGGGAAGTTAAATAAAATAGCTTCAGTCTCATGATAAGAGGGCTGGCGGAGGTTGTCAAGTAAGTTTTTCTTTTCCGTGAATTCCCTTTGAAGTCGAATATTGAAAATTGACTGGAGTGTTGTGGATTACTTTGTATATGTCATAACAAGCCATGGCACTCTCGGCAAAACCACTTAATATTAACTTTAGTTTGCCTGAATAAGTAGCTATATCTCCGATTGCATATATTCTATCTCTACTGGTTTTTAAGGTAGTCGGATCAACAACTATGCGGCTATGTTCTAACTCTATACCCCAACTGTTTATTGGACCAAGATTCATTGACAATCCAAAAAATGGCAGCAAAAAATCAGCGGATATTTCTTTTTCTTCCTTAGAGGCAATGTTTTTTACTATCACTGCGCTCAATTGCCCATTACCTCCTGCTAGTTCGTGTAATTGATATGGCACTACCAGTTCTATTTTTCCATCAATTTCAAGTGATTCTAATTTATTTCTAGTTTCAGGAGTGCAGCGAAATTCCTTTCTTCTATGTATCACATAAATTTTCTTTGCAACTTTAGAAAGTTCTACAGTCCAATCAGCCGCAGAATCACCCCCCCCTGCAATGACTATAGTTTTGTCCTGAAAATCGGAAATTTTATTTACACTATAAAATACAGATTTATTTTCATATTCTAATATACCATTCAAGGGCGGACGGTTAGGTTCAAACATTCCGTTACCTGCAGCAATGATAACGGCTTTGCATTTTACCTCTGTACCTATGTTCGTTATGATAGTAAAGTTTTCACCTTCGTTATTTGAAATCTTTTCCACTTTTTGACTTAAATGGTAAACAGGCTCAAATGGTGAAGCTTGCTCCATTAGCTGCTCAATTAATTTTTGGGCAGTAATTACAGGATAACCAGGTATATCATATATTGGCTTTTCTGGGTAAAGAGCTGTGCATTGTCCTCCTGCTTGATCCAAAACATCTATTATATGACATTTCATATCAAGCATTCCCGCTTGAAAAGCAGTGAATATTCCAACAGGTCCTGCACCTATTATTACTATATCGGGTTCCATATTCAGATGGTGATCTATTTATAGATATTAGCTTTCTTCGCTAATAAGGTCAATTTACAAAGGGACGTATTTTTAAAAGATGTGGCTCTCTTAGATAAGATTTCCAGCATTACGAGCCACATAGTCCAAATAAGCTCTAAAAATCAGCTAGCATAGCGAGATGCTGTGCGGACGGAATGGGATTCGAACCCATGGTACGCTCATCACGTACGTCAGTTTTCAAGACTGGTGCCTTAAACCGCTCGGCCATCCGTCCATTTCTTTTCTATCACAACATTTGATTTTAAGCAATCTATAAAAGCTTTACTTGCCCACGCAAAAGTTGCTAAACACACTACTCAATATTTCCTCAACATCAATAATTCCAATCACCGCACCAAGTTCAAATGCAGCAAGCCTCAAATCTTCAGATATCAACTCAATTGGATTATCGATATTAAAACGTTGTAAATGTTCCAGTGCTTTCTTCATGTGATTCCTATGTCTTTGCCGAGTAATCACAGGAGTGTCTCTATCATGCCCAAATTTTTCCTCTGCCTTCTCTTTTATGAGAGAGATCAATTTGTTTGTACCTATTCCCTTTAAAATAGAAATGGGTAAAAGATCTATGCCATTAATTTTTATATTGTGATTATTGATAGCATCGTCAGCTTTGCTCAATACATAAATAGTATCGCTATTTACAACGTTGCAATTGATATTATGACGCTGTTCAAAAGGAAACAGTTCTATTCTTAAATCAGCTTCAAAAGACCTCTTTTTCGCTCGACTTATACCTTCTGATTCTATTGGATCTGAACTCTCACGAATTCCAGCAGTATCAGAGAGAATGATTGGGTATCCGCCAATGTCAATATGAGCTTCAAGTATATCTCTTGTTGTGCCTGCATATTCAGAAACAATAGCAATATCACGCTTGGCTAAGAAATTAAACAGAGTTGATTTACCGACATTTGGTTTACCAGTTATTACAACATGTAAACCCTCACGCAACCTTTCACCCCGTCTATTATCATTTAAATGCTCTTGTATCAACCGCACAAGAGCTCGCACTTCATTATTAATTTTTTCCAATTTATTTTTTTCTGTCCAAACATCCTCTGGAAAGTCTATATATGCTTCGATTTTGGATTGTATCGTTATTAATCTTTGCCTCCAATTGCTGTATAGTCTCTCCAATTCTCCTGATATCTGCTTAATCGCTTGTTTAGCTTGCATTTTCGTCTCAGCATCAATTAAGTCTGCAATCCCTTCTATTTGCGTTAAGTCAAATTTACCATTTAGAAAAGCCCTAAGTGAGAATTCTCCAGGCCTGGCCATAACGAAAATTTTTGATAATTCCTCCAAGATGATTTTTATGACGGCCTTGCTTCCATGCACTTGTAGCTCTATAACATCCTCGCCAGTGAAACTGTTTGGAGCAGGGAAATAGATGATTATTCCATTATCTATCAATTGACTGGAATCATCATATAGATCAACTAAAGTAGCAAATCTTGGTTTAATTTCTTTCTTAATATGAAAATGATTTAAAGCTTTAAGCGCGTAGTTGCCTGAAATTCTGATTACTGCAACTCCTGACTTACCAAATACGGTCGATAAAGCGAAAATAGTTTCATTTGTGTTTGTCATTATTTATATAAACTACTTAGCAATATTACACTTAAGAAACCAAAATACCTAAAAAGTCACCCAGGTGAAAATATTTATTTTGAAAACTGATAATATGATTTATAATGACTGACACAAGTTTTAAATATTTTATGCTCAAGAAATTAGCTTGGTACTGGTCTTTTGTAGAGTTAATTAAAGGGTTTGTTATTACATTAAAATATATGTTTAAGCCAAAGGTTACTTTGAGGTATCCTATGGAGAAGGGCCCTTTAAGTCCAAGGTTTCGTGGTGAGCATGCGTTGCGTAGGTATCCAAACGGTGAAGAACGATGCATAGCTTGTAAATTATGTGAAGTTATCTGCCCTGCTCAAGCAATAGTTATTGAAGCAGAGGAAAGAAAAGACGGTAGTCGCCGCACCACGCGCTATGATATTGATATGACAAAATGCATATACTGCGGACTTTGCCAAGAGGCATGTCCAGTTGATGCAATTGTTGAAGGTCCTAACTTTGAATTTGCTACTGAAACAAGAGAGGAGCTAATGTACAATAAAGAAAAGTTATTGCGTAATGGTGAAGTTTGGGAAGACGCAATTGCACTCAGGTTAAAGAAGAATAGGCCTTATTATTAATGTTCAGAGCTTATAACCCTGTTATCCATTATGATTTAGGGGCAGTGCCCACTAGGGGTGGTGTCATCCCAGTAGCTGATACACAACTGTACGAACATTTGTTTGCGAGGGCAGTATGTTAAATGTTATAGCCTGTTTTGCCTCAAACACAAAGGTGTCATCCCAGTGCTTGACACTGGGGTCCAGGTATAAAAATATTTGCAAATTGTGCAATGGACAACAGATTTTAGGAGCATACGTTAAACTAATTTCCATTATAAAAATAAGATGGATCCCAGTGTCACGCACTGGGATGACAAAGAGAGGGTTAGACAAAAGGGTCGATAAATGATTAGGATTACTTTTTCAGCCGAACAAAAAGTAAAAGAATACAGTGGTAAAGTTACTGGCTTTGATATATTACAACCGGATGTTTTGAAAGAAGCAATTGCCTTTAAGGTAAATGGTGAGTTGCATGATCTCTCACGTGAAATTGAAGCTGATGCAGAGATAGAGGTGATACAACTGAGTGACGAAGCGGGTTTAGATATAATAAGGCATGATGCTGCTCACATAATGGCACAGGCAGTGAAAGAGCTATTTCCTAATACTCAGATTACTATCGGCCCAACAATTCAGGACGGTTTTTACTATGATTTTGCTACAGGTCGTACCTTCACTACGGACGATCTTACCGCAATAGAAAAGAAAATGAAAGAGACTGTAAAAAGTAACCACAGATTTGTTCGAGAAGTTTGGACTCGCAAGCAGTCAGTTGATTTCTTTAGTGGTATAGGCGAAAAATATAAGGTTGATATTATCTCATCCATACCAGAGGGTGAAAACCTAACTGTTTATAGGCAAGGTGATTTTGTTGACCTATGCCGTGGTCCGCACTCACCATCAACCGGCAGAGTTAAAGCGTTTAAACTTATGAAAGTAGCGGGTGCATACTGGCGAGGTGATGCAAAGGGCCCAATGTTGCAGCGAATATATGGCACAGCATGGAGAAATAAGGATGAATTAAACGCTTATCTTGAGTGTCTCAAAGAAGCAGAGAAACGTGATCACCGCAAAATTGCCAAGGATATGGATTTATTTCACATCCAAGAGGAAGCTGTTGGGCAGGTTTTTTGGCATGAACAAGGATATATTCTATATAATGTTCTTGAGTCTTACATCAGAAAGAAGCTAATAAATAATGGCTATTTTGAGGTAAAAACTCCTATTTTAGTAAGTAAAGAGCTGTGGGAAAGATCTGGACATTGGGATAAGTTTCGTGAAAATATGTTTATTGTTGACGAATCTGAGAATAAAAAGTTAGCAATAAAACCCATGAATTGTCCTTGTCATGTGCAGATTTTTAATTCTCACACCAGGAGCTACCGTGATTTACCAATACGTATGGCAGAGTTTGGCACATGCCATAGAAATGAAAGCTCAGGATCATTGCACGGACTGATGCGAGTGCGTGGTTTTACGCAAGACGATGCACACATTTTTTGTATGGAAGAACAAGTGAATTCTGAGACTATAAAGTTTTGTGACCTTTTAAAAGAAGTATATTCAGAGCTTGGATTTAATGAAATTTCTGTGAAATTTTCAGACCGTCCAGATATTAGAGCAGGTAATGATGAAGTGTGGGATAGAGCTGAAAAAGCGCTGCTTGAAGCCGTTAAAGAAGCAGGCTTGAGTTATAAACTTAACCCTGGTGAAGGTGCGTTTTATGGTCCAAAGTTAGAGTTTGTCTTGAAAGATGCAATAGGCAGAAGCTGGCAATGTGGAACATTACAAGTTGATTTCATTTTACCAGAACGTCTGGGAGCTTTTTATATAGGAGCAGATGGACAAAAGCATCACCCTGTCATGTTACATAGGGCAATTCTTGGAACTTTTGAGCGTTTTATTGGAATTTTGATAGAAAATTATGCAGGAAAATTTCCAGTTTGGCTTGCTCCAACGCAACTTGCTATTCTGACCATTACAAACGAGGCTGACGGTTACGCCACAGAAATTAGCAATATTTTAAAAGAACAAGGTGTGAGAGTCAAGACTGATTTGACCAATGAAAAAATTAGTTATAAGATACGTTTGCATAGTTCAAACAAGGTTCCTATATTGTGGATTGTAGGCAAAAATGAAGTTACAAGTAAAACTGTGTCAGTAAGAAATTTAGGATCGGAAAGACAGGAGTCTTTTTCTTTGGAAAAGGCTAATGAATCGCTGTTAAAAAGTATTAATTTGAACTAAGGGAGTTAAAGTTTGCAAGTTAAAAAGAACAATAAAAACAGAATTAATGGATTTATCACAGCTAAGGAGGTACGCTTAGTTGATCATAGTGGTGAAATGGTCGGAATCGTGCCAATAGAACGAGCTTTGGAATTTGCACAGGGTGTTGGTTTAGACTTGGTGGAAATTGCACCTGATTCAACCCCTCCAGTATGTAAAATTCTGGATTATAGCAAGCAAAAGTATGATATAAAAAAGAAAGCAAGTGAAGCAAAAAAGAAACAAAAAACATTAACTATAAAAGAAATTAAACTGGGTCCTAATATTGGTGATCACGACTACGAAACAAAATTGCGTCAAGCAAGAGACTTACTTGTCCACGGACATAAAATTAAAGTCACAATGAGATTTAGAGGGAGAGAGATTATAAACACTGAAGTTGGACTGGAAAAATTAGAACGGCTAATTCGAGACACTGAAGATATCGCAAAGGTAGAATTGGCACCTAAAAGAGAAGGGAATCAATATTTTTTAGCTCTGGTTGCTAAGTAGCAAAACGGCTTAAGAAGTATAAGTAAAGTTAAATTATCGCTCTCTCTTTGATAACATGGCGAAAATGTCTTATTAATCCTTGAATCGGCCAAGCTGCAGCATCGCCAAGCGCGCAAATTGTATGTCCTTCTATTTGAGTTGTAAGGTCAAGCAGCTTATCTATTTCATCAGGTTTAATATCTCCTGCCACCATCCTCTTCATAATCCTCCACATCCATCCAGTACCTTCACGGCATGGTGTGCATTGTCCACAGGACTCATGCATATAAAAGTGTGATAACCTCTCTATTGCAGCTATTATATCAGTTGATTTATCCATCACTACTACAGCAGCGGTACCAAGCCCTGATTGTGCAGTTCTTAATGAATCAAAATCCATTTCAATAGTATCGCATATAGATTTTGGAATTAATGGCACTGAAGACCCACCAGGTATTACAGCAAGTAAATTATCCCAACCTCCTCGCACTCCACCTGCGTATTTTTCAATTAATTCACGTAATGGAATTCCGAGCTCTTCTTCAACATTACACGGGTTGTTTACATGTCCTGAAATACAAAAGACCTTGGTACCAGTATTATTTGGTTTACCAAGAGATGTAAACCATTCTCCTCCGCGATTCAGAATATCTGGAACCATGGCTATAGTTTCAACGTTGTTTATTGTGGTTGGGCAGCCAAAAAGTCCAACACCTGCGGGAAATGGAGGCTTCATGCGAGGAAAGCCCTTTTTTCCTTCAATTGATTCGAGTTGAGCTGTTTCTTCCCCACATATGTAAGCTCCTGCGCCCCTATGGATAAACACATCAAGATCATAACCTGATTTGCAGGCATTTTTTCCAATTAAACCTTCTTTATAGGCTTCCTCAAGTGCTTTTTTTAGAACTAAATATTCATTATAAAATTCACCCCTGATATAAATATACGCAACTGATGCGCTGATCGCTTTGCCGGCCAGGAGAATTCCCTCAAGTAACTTATGTGGCTCATATCGCAATATATCTCTATCTTTACATGTACCAGGTTCTGACTCATCTGCATTGACTACTAAATATGCTTTTGGAAGATTCTTGGGCATAAAGCTCCACTTAAGGCCGGTGGAAAATCCTGCACCCCCTCGACCTCTCAAACCAGATTTCTTTACTTCATCAATGATCTTTGCTGATCCTAAATCTAGTAACTCCTTTGTCTTTTGCCAGCTACCACGTTTTTTTGCACCCTCAAGTAGTGGAGTTTCTTTACCATTTAGGTTGGTGAATATTTTGTCTTGTTCTTTTAGCATGTTTTTCAAAATTTGTGAGTGATCCCGACGCGATTCGAACGCGTGACCCACTGATTAAAAGTCAGTTGCTCTACCGGCTGAGCTACGGGATCATTTCATTTTTCAGCTATACTAAACATCAATACAGTTTTTATCCGTTTTAATCAAACTAAAATTTTCATGTGTGGTTAAATAAATTATATAATATACTGCGTTAGTGATAATTTAGTTAAAAAATTTTTAAAGGAAAACTTCTTGTTAATTTTCAGTTCACAGATTTATTTGGATGGTGTGACGTATAACGCTAAGGAGACAAAAAAATAGAGAAGTGTGTACACCCTGCAGAATTTGTACACTATTTAGCAATAGCCTAATAGATAAATATTTCTTGCATTTCAGCCTGAGTGATTTATGCTTTAAGCAAGAATTACCTGGGGGTATAGCTCAGCTGGTAGAGCATCTGTTTTGCACGCAGAAGGTCAGCGGTTCGATCCCGCTTGCCTCCACCAATATAGGTTCTAACATATCATAAAGTCAGCCTATTTTAGTCCATGAGTATTTTACACTAGTTCCCTAAAAAATCCCTCTTTCTATAACTTTTCTCTACGCAAGTAATATTTGTTATTATAATTCTGATATATACTAACTTAACAATAAATTAATCAATAAATGTTAGAATACTAACAATGAATTTATTGGTAACACCTATGAGTGGAAAAAAACATGTTTTTAAGATGGTGCCTGGAAAAAAGGTGCTTAACGAGACTGGATTGAAGATATTTCAAGATTCTGCAGATAGCGGGGGGTTAATTTTTGATAAACTTATTAAAATTGGGTTTATACCACTTGATGATAAAGACAATATAGCACTAGACTTACCTATAAAATTTTGCGATGCCTGGAATGATGGTCCGTTTAAACCTGTTGTATGTATAAAGGAAAATGGAAAAGATTTGGAGAAAACATCTTACCGTTGTGATAAAGAAGGAGATCTAATCACAAAGTGTAAATTTCCGGTCGTGCCATTTAGAAATGCTGATCTCGATTATGTAAATAACTCGCATTCCTTTGCATATCTCAATGACAAATTAATGAAGATATCAGTTGACTACAAAGTATCAGAATCCTCTCATAGTATATATCGGCACTTTCTTGGGATACAACCAGTGAAATATCAATATGTAACATGGGAAGAGTCAGGTACTAATAAATATTATTTCTCAGATGATCAAGGAAATATTATTGATACACCTGACAATAAGGCACTCCAATATATTAAATTACAGAGCAAGGAACAAACAATAAAAGATATAATATCATCTAATATACCAGAGGAGCTATCAAGCGCGTTTACCAAAGTCTTTATTCAGGACCTAACAGACGACCAACTAAAGACCCTTGCCAATACTCTTAGTAACGAGCAACTGCAAAAAATAATTCCTGAACTGAATTCAAATCAACTGCAGGTTCTTGCACAGAATTTAACGGATGGACAGCTACAAAAAATCATTCCTGAACTGAGCTCAAACCATTTGCAAGCTTTAGCAGAGAACTTAACAGATAACCAACTACGAGCTTTAGTAGATCATCTAACCAATCACCAATTACAAACCCTTGCTCAGGAACTAAATCCAGAAAAATTACAAATAATTGTTCCTATTTTAAATGATGCTCAGCTTGAAGCTCTAGTTAGAGACTTAAATCCAGAGCAAGTAAAAGAAATTTTACCTCACTTAAAAGTGGATCAGTTCAAAGCACTTATTCAAACTTTAAATGACGAGCAATTTACAGTGCCTGCAAAAGACTTGGCTGAGCACCATTTGACGATACTCTCCAAAGAATTAGAAGGTGATCAGTTAAAAGCTTTAGTAAATAGTCTGCAAGAAGACCAACTGAAAGACTTAGTTAATAAGCTTGATCCTAAGAAACTTGAAGCAATTGCTCAGGATTTAACTGATTCTAATAGGATTCAGATTATCATTAAGTCTTTAGCTGACAACCCAGAGAAACTTCAAGCTTTTGCTCGCAATATGTCTAATGAGCAGTTTAAAGAACTTTTGGATAACGTAGGTGCAGAAGAGCTAAAAGATATTATTCACAAATTACCTTATGAGAAAGTGACAGCTGTGATTGGTGATCTTGGCAGTAAAGATCAGTCTAAAGCTATTATTGACGCATTAAAAGGGGAACTTGAAGAGCAGAGTAAACAGAACAAGGAAATGATTGAGATGCTCAAGCAAATCAAGGACGATATGCCAGACATTGGACAGGCTCCAGACTTTACAATAGTAGACATTAATAATGACTCACTGTTATTTGTATAGTAGTGATTTATAAAGATAAGTAGTTTTTTTATAGGAGGTAACTATTATGAATAAAAATATAAAGTTATATTCTAGTGAAGAAGTTGAATCAAATAATACATTACAACTTTCGAAGCCGAAGTTTGATAAACCAAGCTTTGAAAAGCCAGTAATAAAGAAGATTGTCAGTGGTAAAACAAAGGAAGAATTTGATATAACTAAAGATATGACACAAGAAGAGATTGATAAGATGCCACAAATTATAGCATTTCTCATAATAGTCCGAACAGGTCATAGGAAGGCAGAATCAACAGCACGACGAAAGGATTCGAATAGAGGAATGT
>NZ_JAPQLE010000173.1:0-6108 GCF_028982185.1 Wolbachia endosymbiont of Drosophila baimaii
CAAATTAGCAATTATTTCTTGTACATAAAAATCAACCCTACTGTTATCACTTCCATGAATTAACACACCACGTAAAGCATCAGGTTTCTCTAGGAATCTTTTAACTTTGGATGGTGTAACCCTCATGCTATCTATATGATATCATTCTCATTTGACTGTACATGAGTATCCAAAGACTCTGAGTCTTCTTGTGCAATATTATGCACGTCACCTGCTACATCATCTGACTCTTCTGTTTTTCCTGTAATATAATTATAAAATTTTTTCACAGGTTGAGATATATATTTGGAAAAAAATCCTTCTTCGCTCATATTGCTTACTCCATAAAATTAACAACTTATCATTAGCATATAAATAATAGTATAGCAAAAACTATTTTGTGCTAAGATAGTGATGTTTTATAATGAGTATATTACAAAATTATTAACATTCGAGATCAAAATTAAGCCAACCTGCTTAATACTAGCCTTATAAAATAAGCGATAATTAAATATACCGCTGCAACAAGTATAATTGCAGGTCCAGTTAACAAATCAAAACTTGCAGATAACATGAGACCCGATATCCCAGAGATTACAGAAAAAACTGTTGCAACAATAATCATCTCCATTGGAGTTTTTGAGATGAGTCTTGCGGATGCTGCTGGTATTAGCAAAAATGCAGCAATGAGTAATATTCCTATTAATTGGGCAGCACTTGCTATAAATATAGCAAGTGTAATTAAAAATTCTAGTCTAACAAAATTAACATTAATCTTCTCAACTACTGCTAAATCTTGATTAATTGAAATCATTAACCAATAACGCCATCTAAATATTAATATCAAAGTAACTACTGCAGAGGTTAAAAAAATCAATACTATATCACTTTGATCGAGCGTTAATATATCACCAAACAGTGAGCTAATAATACTATTATTGCCAGATGGAAGAAAAGACATAAGTATTAAACTCGATGATAAAACTACATTGGTAACGATGTTCAATATCGTATCGGCAGAATATAATCTGTTAAAATTAAGAGAAAGCAGTATTGCAAACGCAATTGCAATGAGCATTATGCTAAGCGATGGGCTAATCTTAAAGATCAAAGCAAGTGCAATACCAAGCAATGAAGAATGGGACAAACTATCACCCAAATACGATAACCTTTGCCATATCATAAACGATCCTAAAGCGCCTGTTACTAGGCTAATCATAACTACTGCAATTAGACTATTGATGAAAAAATCCTGAGTAAATATTTCAAGCATGCTATATGGCTATTAGATAACTGACAACAAACCTATCTTCGGATATCAGAACATTATGGGTTCTGCATGCAGAACCTGTTGTCATAAATTCAAAATTTAAACCTTTTTGTTCCATAAGATAGGACTTCACTGAAGAACTTGGTATATTGCGTGTTTTACCAGTACCTATTATCAAAATTTCTATTTCCTCTGTTAAAAAAGATTTAAAATGTTCCTTGCTATTTATATCACTTTCTTTCAATTTAATCACCTTTTCAGGAAAAATTATAATTGAGCCGCAATATTCTCTATTATTCACCAAAAATTTTCCTTCCCTGTAACCATTTATAAGATTTTTATTCTCGGAAATTAAGGGAGTTATATCCATAAGTCAAACTATTAATTGAGTGTCACATACCCACCATTCTGGTTGCTTTTTTCCGATATTAACTGCAGCAGCTTTTGCATTTTCCTCACTATCGAATATTCCAAAACATGATACACCACTGCCTGACATGCGAGAAAGTATAGAGCCTTCTTGTGACTCAAGTGTTGATATCACATCCTTAATTTCAGGTACAAAGCTTATTGCTATTTCTTGAAGATCGTTTCTCGTCTCTTTAAGAAGCTTCAACAAATCCTTTTCAGCGTCATCGCTCCATTTAATTGGCTCAGAAAATTTTCCTTCATGTTTGGAAAATACCTCTGGTGTACTCAAAAACCTTTTTTTCGGTTTCACAAGCACCACATTTGTAGGTAAAGAGAATTTTTTAATGTGGCATAATTCTTCGCCAATACCTCTAACAAAAACTGGCTTGCTATCTACGCTTGCGGGAACATCAGCACCAACGTTTAAGGCTATTTCATTTAAAATCGTCCTATCAATCTCCCACAGCTTCCCTAGCGTACGTACCACAGCTCCAGCATCTGAGGATCCGCTACCAAGTCCTGCAGCAATTGGTATGTTTTTTACAACCTTTACAGTGACTTTAGTGCGTACAGGAGCATGCCTAAGCAGCAGATTAACCGCTTTCATTACAGTGTTATATTGGTTATTTATTTTAGACTCGGAGTTTATAAATTCAACTGTAGAGTTATCGTATCTAGAATCCTTCTCACCTACTTTTATTTCCAAAAAATTAGAGAGATTAGCAAAGACAAATAAACCTTCAATCAAGTGATACCCTGTTTCTTTTTTGTCTACAACATGCAAAAAAAGATTGATTTTTGCAGGCGCCTTTACACAAAAACTTTTCATTATATATCTTCACTAACACTATTTTTACATTATATGTATAATGCTATTCTAGTCAACTTTTATAAGGTTCTCGCACTTCTGATGAGATCAAATGCCATAAATCCTAATTTCTCTGTGTGGGTAAATGCGTCCGCTGGTACAGGCAAAACAAAAATCTTAATAGACAGAGTATTGAGACTTTTATTAGAAAACAAAAGAAATATTCTTTGCTTAACATTCACCAATGCTGCAGCAAACGAAATGGAGAATCGCATTCACAGCATACTCAGTAAGTGGGCAATATGTTCAGATAGTGTGTTGGCAGCAGATCTAGAACAACTAGATTTCTTTCCAATGTCATCCCAGTGCGTGACACTGGGATCTCAGCACCCCTACTTGTCATCCCAGTGCGTGACGCTGGGATCCAGAAAAAATAAAGATTATTTAACAAGAGCAAGAAGGCTTTTCTCTGAACTGGAAAATCTTGGTCTAACTATACAAACCATACACGCTTTCTGTTACAAATTAATCTCCAGCTTTCCTATAGAAGCTGGCATTGCTCCAAATTGCACGCTGAGTGAATGTAAAGAATTACATTCCATCATATTCAATAAAGTGCTTCATAACGAAACTGTGCAGGATGATATCAACCTTATTGCAACTGAAATTGATGAAAATAAACTACGCGATTTGCTTTATACTTTATGTGTAAAAAGATCGATGTCAGCAAATGATTCGAAATATATCAAAGATAAATTGAGCGCCCCAGATGAAATTCATGACTTACAGAGTGAAACAATTGAGCACGTGGGAAGACTAGCCGAGATATTAAGTGAAGGCAGTAAAAGAGATCAGAGTTATAGTGAAATACTTTATTCTACTGTCATCCCAGCTGGGATCCAGAAAAAAAGAACCAGTGTCAGCTACTCGGATGACACCGGAATAAAGTGGAATGACACCAAAATAGAAAACCTAGCCAAGGTATTTCTCAAATCAGAATCGCACGAAAAAAAGAGCATATCATCCATTGCAACAAAAAGTATTTTGGAGAAATTCAAAGATGCAGAGCAAATAATAGAGAGCGTTCAGAATGTAGTATTTACCCATATAAGAGACATGAACTCTTATCAAATATTCAAGAGAACCAGTAGCTTACTTGGTGTATTTAAAGTATATGTTGATTTATATAATAGTGAAAAATCAAAAAATGCACTGCTTGACTACAATGATATAATTGACTTAGCAACAAATCTTCTCAGCGACCCAGATCATAAAGATTGGGTATTGTTTAACTTAGATCAAAAAATAGATCATATCCTTGTTGACGAGGCACAAGACAATAGCATCAGTCAGTGGAAAATTATAACAAATCTCTGCGATGAATTTTTTGCCGGTAATGATGAAAAGCGAACCTTATTTGTTGTTGGTGACGTAAAACAATCCATATACAGATTTCAAGGAGCAAATCCCCATCTATTCAACTATATGCAACAATACTTTCATACGAAAACTGGTGGTAGAGATTGGATATCATGCCAACTTGAAAAGTCATTTCGTTCAACTCCAGAAGTTTTGATGCTTGTAGATAGAATATTGAATAACTTCCGCGCAGAAATATCTTTTAATGATAATGAAATAAAACATGTTCCACATAGAGAAAATGACCAAGGATATATTGAAATTTGGCCAGCGTTACCAAGGCGCAAAGAGAAAGAACAGCAAGCTTTACAAATTCCTCTAACATGCAGGGAAAATTATATAATAGCAGACCGATTACTTGCTCAAACAATAGCCAACAGAATTCACAATTGGTTAAATGAAGGGCGAATTTTAGTCGCTAAAGATCGCCATATAGAGCCAAGAGACATTATGATTTTGGTGCGACAACGAAACGTGTTAGTTGATTACATAATAAGCGAACTTAAAAAAGCAAATGTGCCAGTTGTAGGCCGAGATTATTTTAGAATTATGGACTATATAGCCGTGCAGGACTTAATAGCTTTGGCCGAATTTTTACTCCTCCAGGCAAATGATCTAGCTCTTGCAAATGCTTTAAAATCACCGTTATTCAATTTTACCGAGGATGATTTATTTAACATTGCATACGACCGTAAAGAGCTTTCACTATGGGAAAGAATTCAGGATTATTCTGTGGTTATCTATAGTGAATTAAACTATCTCATTAACTTATCTCGCATAGAGTCTCCTCTTGCACTATTTACGCATATATTACGTACAGGTAAGAAGAAATTTGCTGCAAGGCTAGGTCTTGAGTGCTTTGAGGTCCTAGACGAATTTATGAACCTCGTGTTGCAATTTGAAAACCCATCTCTTCAAGCGTTTGTTCAATGGATCAAGGAGAATAATCCGGAGATTAAGAATGATATGCAATCAGAACGCAATGCTGTGCGAATAATGACAATTCACAAATCAAAAGGTCTGCAAGCTCCCATAGTATTTTTGGTTGATACAAACACAGTGCCAAGAAACAGTGAAAGCATTATCTTTGATGGAACGGAAGCACCATTTTGGTGTGGAAAAAACAATAACGCTTATTGCGATCAAGTAAAAAGAGAGAAAAAACTAGAGGATTATAATGAATATTTGCGTTTATTATACGTAGCACTCACGCGTGCTGAAGATGAGTTATACATCTTAAGTAAAGAGCCAGTGCAAAAGGGCTCTTGGTATGATCTAATCACTAAGTATGGAGAACCATATGAAAAGAAACAAAGGGGTTTACGGCCAATATTTAAAGAAAAAGTTGAAGTATTATGCGTGAATGCAAACTACCCTTACATTTATAAAAAACGTGATTACTTTGACGTTCCGGTCATTTCCCTTCCACCAGCTTTAGCCCACTCTTCGGTGTCATCCCAGCGCGTGACGCTGGAATCCAGTGAAAAAGAAGGAGCAGAATGGATCCCAGTGTCAGCTACTTGGATGACAGATGGTTATGCAAGAGGCCTGATTATTCACAGCATATTGCAGTATATGCCCAAGATAGAAAAAGAAAGGAGAAAAAATTGGGTCAGAAAATACCTTGATAACATCAGCGAAGATAAGGATGAAATTTACAGTAAAATATTAGCCTTTAATGAAAAATATGGCTATTTGTTTGACTTGGAAGGCAAATCAGAGATTACACTGAGTGGAACAATTGATGGCAAGTCAGTATTAGTACGACTAGATAGGCTATGCATAACGCAAGATAAAGCAATCATAATTGACTACAAATCACACCGTAACGTTTCTGTTTCCTTATTAAATGAAATAAAAAAACAGATGTTAATCTATAAAACCTTAGTACAAGAAATATATCCAAACAAGCAAGTAGAGTGCGTGGTTATTTGGGTGGAAGATTTAACCATTCAATCTGACCTTTAACGAAACTTGATTACAAGAAATAGCTACTACGTCATACCACCGCGAACCGTCATACCGCCGCAGACCGTCATACCGCGATTCATTCGCGGTATCTCAGCCGCTAACACGTAGCGGAATGACAGCAGTCCTACGTCATACCGCTGCGGATAGATCCCGCTAACAAGTAGCGGGATGACGAATTATAGCTCTTTCCATAAAAGTCCGGATGTGATAGGATAAGGATAGATGATGATAAGGAGGTTGAATGCCAGCA
>NZ_JAPQLE010000174.1:0-1835 GCF_028982185.1 Wolbachia endosymbiont of Drosophila baimaii
GAAAAACATTCCTCTATTCGAATCCTTTCGTCGTGCTGTTGATTCTGCCTTCCTATGACCTGTTCGGACTATTATGAGAAATGCTATATAGTTAGCCTTTCATAAGTAGCGATGCAACAAAGCCATCCCAGTGTCAAGCACTGGGATGACAAGAAAGGGAGCACTGGAATTTTTATTTCAGTATTGTACATTAGCCATGCATCTGAACAGATACGAGCTTTCTGCTTTTTTTGGGTAAGGTCAGTCAAAAAGGTTTTACAACAACCATAATAACTATAACTATTATCAATACTGTAACTGCTTCATTTAAAACGCGAAAATAAATATGTGACTTCTTATTCGAACCCATTGCAAAATTTTTCCTATATTTTGCAAGTAGCATATGAATAATTAACATCAAAAGTATTGCAAATGCTTTTACATGAAACCATCCTTCACGATATGCTTCCCTAATAACCATTAGTGTAATTCCAAGACCAAGTGAGAAAAGCATTGCAGGGTTTATGATATATCTAAGTAGCCTCTTTTCCATTGTTTGAAGCAAGATATCATTTTCCGATCCCGGTTTTACAGTTGCATGGTAGACATAAAGCCTGGGTAAATAAAGCATACCTGCCATCCACATGATAACAGAGATAACGTGAAAAGCCTCAAGCCAGTGGTAATAGTTCATTAGCAAAAATTTAAAATTCCTGGTATTGTGTTAGTTTAATGAAAAAGAAATCGATATGAAAGCAGAAAATTTCACTAAAGAACAGATAATTGGATTCTACAGGAAAATGCTACTCATACGCAGATTTGAGGAAAAAGCAGGACAATTATATGGGATGGGATTAATAGGCGGGTTCTGTCACCTATCAATAGGACAAGAAGCAGTTGCAGTTGGAACTCAAGCTGCATCAAAATTAGGTGACGCTTTTATCACAAGTTATAGAGACCATGGCTTAATGCTCGCATGTGATTCTGATCCAAATGTTGTAATGGCAGAGCTTACCGGCAAAGAAACAGGATGCTCGAAAGGTAAAGGTGGTTCGATGCACGTATTTGACGTTGAAAAAAAATTCTTCGGCGGGCATGGAATAGTGGGAGCACAAGTTCCAATTGGCACAGGAATAGCATTTGCTAATAAATATAAGAAAAAAGATAATGTGGTATTTACATATTTTGGCGACGGTGCTGCAAATCAAGGACAAGTATATGAATCGTTTAATATGGCATCTTTGTGGGAGTTGCCTGTGGTTTACATCATAGAAAATAATGAATACGCAATGGGAACCTCCGTGCAAAGATCAACTTTAGTAACAGAGTTATATAAAAGAGGAGAAAGTTTTGGTATTCCTGGAAAACAAGTTGATGGAATGGATTTTTTCTCTGTTTATGAGGCTACAAGCGAAGCAGCGGAACACACACGCAGCGGAAAAGGGCCTATCCTGCTTGAAATGAAGACATATCGATATCGCGGTCACTCAATGTCAGATCCTGCTACTTATCGCTTAAAAGAAGAAGTTGAAGATATGAAGCAAAATCATGACCCTATAAGCACTTTAAAGAAATACATGACAGATAATAAAATGGCTTCAGAAGAAGAGTGCAAAGTAATTGATAAGGAAATACGTGATTTAGTAAAAAAGTCGGAAGATTTTGCCAAAAATAGTAAAGAACCAAGCGTTGATGAGCTGTATACTGATGTTTATAAATTTGTTAGCTAATTTTTTTATCCAGAACTGTACAAACATTGTATAGTAAACCATACGCGTCAAGTTAAGAGATTGTGAGCAAATTTAGAGAGGTTAAAGTGGATACTCTAGCCCTTCTGCGTTTGTCTTTTAATGAAA
>NZ_JAPQLE010000175.1:0-3044 GCF_028982185.1 Wolbachia endosymbiont of Drosophila baimaii
CGTTCTTGTTATAAATACCAGAATAATAAGCTACTGATATTCTCCACCTTTTTTATCTTTAATCCATCATAGCTAGCGATGCAACAAAGCTATCCCAGTGTCAAGCACTGAGATGACATCATAGAGGCGCTGGGATGACACCCTGACAACCGTCATCCCGCTACGTGTTAGTAGCTGAGATACTGCGGCAGTATGACGTAGGACTGCTGTCACCCCGCTACGTGTTAGCGGGATCTATTATGAAATACCGCAGCGATATAGCTACAGAAAACTTGTATAGATTTTTTCTACTTCTGTGATATCATAAGCCTGTAATGATAAAATAAGCAAGTATGGATAAGTCAGCGTATGAGATCATAGAACATGAGTATGATGTGGTAGTAGTAGGTGCAGGTGGAGCAGGGCTCAGAGCAACGCTTGGGATGGCTGCAACTAATTTTTCAGTTGCCTGCATTTCTAAAATTTTCCCTACACGAAGTCATACAGTTGCAGCACAAGGCGGAATTAGTGCAGCTTTAGGTAATATCGGTGAAGACGATTGGCGCTGGCATGCATATGACACAATAAAAGGTTCAGACTGGCTTGGTGATCAAGATGCAATAGAATATATGTGTAAAAACGCTGCTAAAGCTGTTATTGAACTTGAAAATTTTGGCGTACCTTTTTCTCGTACAGAAGATGGCAAAATATACCAGCGTTCCTTTGGTGGAATGACAACTCACTTTGGTAAAGGAAAATCAGCGCAGCGCACTTGTGCGGCAGCAGATAAGACTGGGCACGCAATCCTTCACACTCTATATCAGCAGTGTCTTAAATTCAACGCTGAATTTTTTGTTGAATACTTTGTGATTGATTTAATTATGGATAGCGAAACCGGAGCATGCTGCGGAGTTCTTGCTTGGTCGCTATGCGACGGTACATTACATAAATTTCGCGCGCATAGGGTGGTGCTAGCAACAGGTGGATATGGACGTGTTTATTTCTCTGCAACAAGTGCGCATACCTGCACAGGTGATGGTAACGGCATGGTGGTAAGGGCTGGATTACCACTTGAAGATATGGAATTTGTACAATTTCATCCAACAGGAATATATGGCTCAGGGTGCCTGATGACAGAAGGATGCCGTGGTGAAGGGGGGTACCTCGTTAATTCTCAGGGCGAGAAGTTTATGGAACGTTACGCACCAAAAGCAAGAGATTTAGCTTCCCGTGATGTGGTAAGTCGCGCAATAACAATTGAAATTAGAGAGGGAAGGGGAGTTGGACCGAAAAAAGATTACATGTATTTAACTATAGCGCATCTTGATCCGGAAGTAATAAAACTCAGATTGCCGGGCATCAGCGAAACCGCAAGAACTTTTGCTGGAGTTGATGTCACTAAAGATCCAATACCGGTCATTCCGACTGTTCACTACAACATGGGTGGCATTCCAACCAATTATCATGGAGAAGTGATTACGCTGAAGCAAGGTAAGGAAGAAGTGGTAGATGGGCTATTTGCAATTGGAGAAGCTGCGTGCGTCTCTGTGCACGGTGCAAATCGACTTGGTTCTAACTCGCTTCTTGATCTTGTGGTTTTTGGCAGAGCTGCAGCGCTCAGAGCAAGAGAGAAACTAAAATCCGGTACACCACATAAAAAATTGCATTCAGACTGCACAGACTGGATAGTAGATAGATTCAATAAAATGCGATTTGCTTCTGGTGGGCTAAAAGTAGCAAAAATACGCAGTGAAATGCAGAACACTATGCAAAAATACGCATCAGTTTTCCGTGTTGCTGAAGTTTTAGAAGAAGGCAAAAAAGCTATAAAAAAGGTAGCAAAAATGATGCCTGATATTTCACTTGAGGATCGCAGTATGATGTGGAATAGTGATTTAGTTGAAGCACTGGAGCTTGCTAACATGATCCCACAAGCGGTTATTACCATGGAATGCGCAGCTAATCGCGAGGAAAGCAGAGGTGCCCATGCTCGTGAAGACTTTCCTGAACGTGATGACAAAAACTGGATGAAGCACACTATAGCGTGGCTTGAAGAAAAGAAAGGGCAAATTAACGTAAAAATTGATTATAAAAAAGTGGCTGAAAAAACTCTGAGCGGTGAGATTGATTTCATAGCGCCAGAGAAGAGGGTTTATTAGTCAGCCCATCTAGCTTATTCATGAATTGACGTAGTATTGATACATCGCTCATTTTAGTAGCTGGGTTTTCTGTATGCTCTGGTTGATTTGGTGACTCTTGTACTGCTTGATTTTTAGTCTCATTTCTTAAATTCTGTTGATCATTATTAACAAGGTTCTTCGAAGCTTGATTCTGCTCTGTTGTTGAATTAGAGCGGTTTTTGTCGTTAAATGTGTCCTGTGCTTTGTTGGTTGATTTTTCAAAAAGTTTCTTAATACCACTAAATCCTAAAGTTAAAGTAAGGCATATAACTCCAGCAACAGCTATGATAGGAATGGCTGCTCCAATTGCCATTTGACCCTGAAAGAAAGCAAATGTTACCATTGCAATAACAGTAATCGTTATCGTGATTGCTAACAGTTCGCGGGTCCTTTTTGCTGGATCTATGAATCCTGCTACAGCAGATACTCCTTTTTTTATACCAGAACCTGCTTCTTTAATGCCAGACTTGCATTTTTTTGAAGCAGTTTTACAGTGGTATTTTTCCTCAAGCTTCTCTTTTAGTTCTTTAGCTTTCTCCTGTGCTTTCTGTGGAGTCCCTGAATAATCTTTTAGATCTCGTAAAGTTAAATAGTACTTTTTAGTATGGAATTTTGGATCTTTCAGCTCCAGAGAACAGGGATCAGCGCCTATTTCTAGCAGCATTGTACAAAATTTTGTTGTATTGTCATAAGCAGTTGCTGTATCAAAAATTGTTCCTTGCGGTAGGTATTCGATACTTCTTTTTTCTGCTTTTTTCTTTAATGCCAATTCTAGGGGTGTGTTCCCTTCTCCATTCTTATACCAATTCTCACTGCACAACAAACAGATAGACAATAATGGAAAAAAAGCCATACTAAACTAAGTGTAATAGCGAGGTATAAATG
>NZ_JAPQLE010000176.1:0-760 GCF_028982185.1 Wolbachia endosymbiont of Drosophila baimaii
CATTTATACCTCGCTATTACACTTAGTTTAGTATGGCTTTTTTTCCATTATTGTCTATCTGTTTGTTGTGCAGTGAGAATTGGTATAAGGCTCGTTCAAGCAACTCTTTTGCTTTCTGAGGATTACCCAAATCCCTGTAAGCGTTACCTAGATTCACTAGTGTCCTAGCAACTTCGAAATGGTCGGGGCCATAATGTTGTTCATTAATTGCTAAAGCCCGTTCAAGTAACCCCTTCTGTTTCTCGTAGTCATCTAAATCCCCATGAAAGACACCAAGGTTTGTTAGTGTAATAGCAACTTCAAAATAATTGGGGCCATAATGTTTCTCTTGAATTACTAAGGCTCGTTCAAGCAACTCTTTTGCCTTCTGAGGATCACTTAAATTCCTGTAAGCATTACCTAGATTCACTAGTGTCCTAGCAACCTCAAAATGATTAGGTTTATAATATTTCTCTTGAATTACTAAAGCTCGTTCAAGCAACTCTTTTGCCTTTTGAGGATCACCTAAAGTACCATAAACGATACCCAGGTTTGCCAGTGGTTTAACAATTTCAAAATGGTCAGAATTGTAATGTTTCTTAAAGATAACTAAAGCCCGTTCAAACAACTCTTTTGCTTTCTGAGGATCACCTAAAGCATAATGAGCGGTGCCGAGATTTGTTAGTATGGCAGTATAGCATTTCTCATAATAGTCCGAACAGGTCATAGGAAGGCAGAATCAACAGCACGACGAAAGGATTCGAATAGAGGAATGTTTTTC
>NZ_JAPQLE010000177.1:0-2181 GCF_028982185.1 Wolbachia endosymbiont of Drosophila baimaii
CATTTATACCTCGCTATTACACTTAGTTTAGTATGGCTTTTTTTCCATTATTGTCTATCTGTTTGTTGTGCAGTGAGAATTGGTATAAGCAGCTACGAAAGCAGCCAACAACAATGAAGCTCCTCTTAAGAAATTCGGTGCAACTCTGCTTATCAGAATTTCAATTCCATCTGCTAGATTAGTAATTTGTCTTGAAATTTTTCCTGATAAATTATCCTGATAAAATTGATTAGATTTTCCAAGTACATGATCCATCATTTTTCCAATGACACTATTAATAACAACAGGAATAAATCTACAGCGTATATAACCAATTCCTCTCCAAGTGAAATTATCAAATACGATAAAATTCACGACAATCAGGCTTGATGGTAATATTAAAATTGAAATATCTCCATTCTGCACATGTGGTAGAAGGTTGATGATGTTCTTAATCAGTATGCTGTTCAATGGTCCCCAAAACCCCGCAAAGATTGCAAGGGAGACAAAAATCGAGACTGATAATTTGTATGGCTTCAAAAAATGCCAGATGAAAGAATATAAAGTTTTAGGTAGCTGATGATTCATTTGAACTACTCATATTAATTTGAAAAATGTATACTGTCTTATGCTATAGTACCTAAAAGTAAATGCTCAACATACAAAATAACGCTACACTTTGCAAACAGTGGATATTCTTAGCAGTACTTGCTCTTGCTTGTTCTGGATTATTGTCAATAATTGTTATTTTTCTACGATTGCCTTTTATCTCCTCTCTCGTTCCTTCTGCACAATATATCTTTGATAATGCGCTGGTGATACACGTAAATTTGTCAATTTTGGTGTGGATGTGCTCTATAATATCTCTGCTCTTTATCATAAACCTACAAAATACCAATAGTTGGTTTAACTTTTCATGGGTTCTATCAACCCTTTCGATGCTGCTCATGTTTATATCCGCATTCGTTCCAAATACTGAAGTTATCAAAAGTAACTATATTCCCGTATTACAAAACAAATTATTTTTACTTGGACTCAGTTTATTTATTGCCAGTATATTAGTAAATACAATGCTAGCATACACATCAAAAAAAGAGGTTTCATTTCTCTCTGTTGGGCAAATTGGGCTAGTTATTATACTTGTATCGTCATTTCTTTGCTTTGTTTTAGCATATAATAATATGCCTCCAGGTCTATATCACTCAGATAATAATTTATTTTACGAATATCTCTTTTGGGGAGGCGGACATTTATTGCAGTTTGCTTTTACTCAAGGAATGTTTTTAGTCTATTTAATGATCAGTGATGTTAGTTTAGCTTCAAGCAATAAAATTACTATTTTACCACTATTTATAAACACGATTTTAGCTGTAGGCGCACCGTTTGTATATTTTGTTTATCCAGTTGATAGTGCCAAGTTAATACAGTTTTTTACTTGGCATATGAGGATTGCTGGAGCAGTTTTGCCGTGCTTTTTGATAATATTAGTGTACTGCAACATCAGAACTTTTATTAATGATAAAAGCAACTATTTATTACATTCATTTTTGTTGTTCACTTATGGAGATGTGCTTGGAATTTTGACTATTGAAGGAAATGTCACCATTCCTGCTCATTATCACGGTTCTGTAGTTGGGATCACTATAGCTTTTATGAATTTCATTTATTGGCTGTTACCCAAATTAAACTTTAAAGAGGTAAAAAACTCCATGGTAAGATTACAGATTTATGCCTACAGTGTAGGGCATTTTCTCCATATTACTGGCCTTGTTTGGCTTGGTGGGTATGGTGCTTTAAGGAAGGTTGCAGATCTGCCAAGCATTTCGTCAATGTTAGCACGCACGTGCTTCATTATAGGTGGCGCTATATCAGTTGTTGGTGGAATGTTGTTCGTAATAATTGTGCTTTTACATCTGTTAAAAGGCAAAGCGCGTACCAACTGACCCATAGAAACAAAAAAAACTTCCTTGACAAATTCCCCCAGCGCCCTTATCATGAAACTGAAGCTATTTATTTATCTTCTCTGTACAGATTAAATGACAAAAAAACTCACGTATCTGGCATCCCATGTTTAATTTTTTGCACTGTGTGCACCTTATGTCTTTATAAAATTTCTAGGTTTTTACCTAATATAAGCTGAAATGCGCTTATAAAGCATTTAAAACATCAAAAAACGCCGATTTAAAAAATGGATAGTGAATA
>NZ_JAPQLE010000178.1:0-3076 GCF_028982185.1 Wolbachia endosymbiont of Drosophila baimaii
GTCATAACTATATGCTGCTGGCATGCTTACCATCACTACTATAAATCCATATCTTACCTTTTTTGGACTATTATGAGAAGTGCTATACTAATGTATCAACAAGGACTGACCAAGCCACACCAAATAATGGTAATAAAGCTAACGGCTTTGTAGATGCTCAATTTTCTATGCCAAATGAAAAAGAAACTAAATATAAGGAAAATTTTCACAACTCATTAAAGAAAGATGCTGTTGGAGTTGTTGTTACAGGGTTATTTATTGCTGCTGCTGTGATGGTTCCATTTGTAGCTGGTGCAGTGGTTTGCGGTATTGTAGCTGCTTTAGTTGCAATAGTTACCGGGTGGCATATAAAAAGTTCTACGTTACCAAGCTATAGAGAAATGGAAGAAAATAAAGTTGAACACGTCCAAAAAACTGCAAAAACGTTGTGATTCAATTTCGCTAGGGAGGATGTTATGCCAGTGCGTGACACTGGCATCTAATTTACCCAACACACTTAGATTTTATGCTAAACTGTGCTGCCACTAACTTTGCAACCGGTACTCTATAGGGTGAGCATGAAACGTAATCCACCCCTGATTCGATGAGAAACTCTATGGATTTTGGATCTGCTCCATGCTCTCCACATATACCCAGTTTTATTTCTTTTCGGGTTTTTTTGCCTCTTTCAATGGCTATCTTGATTAACTCCCCTACCCCTTCGATGTCCAGCACTTCAAATGGATCATTGTCAAATATGTTGTTTTTCTTATAGGAATCGAGGAAATTAACTGAATCATCTCTTGAAAGTCCCATGGTTGTTTGCGTTAAATCATTAGTGCCAAAACTAAAGAACTCTGCATGTTTTGCTAACTTATCAGCAATCAGTGCCGCTCGTGGTAGCTCTATCATTGTTCCAATTGAGTACGCCTTGTCTGATGTCATTCCAGCGCGTGACGCTGGAATCTGCTTCTTGATCCTAGCTGAGATGACAGAGGATTCTTTCTTTGCTAGCTCGCATATCAGAACAAACTCTTTCTCACTCATGATAAAAGGAATCATGATTTCAGGTTCCACTTCTATCTTCTTTTCTTTCTTTAATTCACTTGCAGCACTAAGTATTGCCCTAATCTGCATGCTATATATTTCAGGATGAGAAATAGCAAGTCTACAACCTCGATGGCCAAGCATTGGATTTTTTTCCGATAACTGTGCTATTTTATTTTTTACTGACTCAACTGACTTACTAAGTGATTTGGCAATTTTTTCTATAGTAGACTGATCATTGGGTAAAAATTCATGCAAAGGTGGATCAAGCAACCGTATAGTGACTTCCCTGCCCTCCATAATAGAAAATATTTCTTTGAAATCAGACTTTTGCATTTCTTCTAGTTTAATGAGCGCATTTGCCCTTTCATTTTCATCGTCAGCTATTATCAATTTTTGAATGAATTCGATTCTATCACTAGCGAAAAACATATGTTCTGTGCGACATAAGCCTATACCTTCTGCACCGAATTCTTTTGCAATTTTTGCATCTTTTGGAGTATCAGCGTTCGCTCTCACTTTGATCGTTTTGATTTCATCTATCCAGTTGATTATCGTTTTGAATTCTTGCGATAATTCAGGTGAAACTGTAGGAAGAATGCCAAGCATAACCTCCCCTGTTCCTCCGTTGATGGTAATTGGTTCACCTTTATTTACTTTTGTATCCCCTACAGAAAAGAAAGTTCCATCTTTATCGATATAAAGTCCACTTACACTGCAAATGCATGGCTTACCCATTCCACGGGTTACAACAGCAGCATGCGAGGTCATCCCTCCCCGTGCTGTTACTATGCCACTTGCAGCATTCATTCCATTAATATCTTCAGGACTCGTTTCTGACCTTACTAAAATCACTTTTTTGCCCTGCTCTGTAGCTTTTTCAGCATCACTTGCACTAAACACTACATATCCAGAAGCAACCCCTGGAGAAGCCGGCAGCCCCTTCCCTATTACTTTTTGATCGCTCTTAACGTCAAGAACTGGATGCAATAAATTGTCAAAAGTTTTTGGATCAATTCTCAATATTCCTTCTTCTTTTGTAATCGTTCCTTCGTTTACCATATCAACTATTATGCGAATAGCAGCTTCAGCCGTACGCTTGCCAGACCTAGTTTGCAAAATCCATAACTTACCGTCCTGCACAGTAAATTCGATATCCTGCATGTCTTTATAATGCCTTTCAAGTTTTTCACATACCACGCATAATTCTCGGTAGACACTTGGCAGCAACTTCTCCATGGTGTTTTTTTGCTCTCCGTCAATTGGCATAGGAGTATAAACACCAGAAACCACATCCTCACCCTGAGCATTAACCAAAAACTCACCAAAAAGCTTTTTTTCTCCAGTTGAAGGATTTCGTGTAAATATCACACCAGTTGCAGAATTATCATTTAAATTACCAAAAACCATTGCTTGCACGTTGACAGCTGTTCCAAGGTTTTCAGGAATATTATGTATTCTTCTATAGGAAACAGCCCTATCATTTTTCCAAGAGGCAAATACTGCATTAACTGAGTTTAACAATTGCTCTTCAACGTTCTGCGGGAAATGTTTCTCAGTTTTTTCATATACTATCTTTTTAAAATCGTTAACAATTCTCTTTAAAACATCAACATCAAGATCAGCTAAGCTTTTTGCTCCACTCTTTTGCTGCTCATTATCAACAACATCTTGAAATAGGTGATGATCAAGCTGTAGTACAACATTGGAGTACATCATGATGAAACGGCAGTAGCTATCGTAAGCAAAACGTTCGCCACTTTTTTCTGCAAGCCCAACAACAGTTTCATCATTTAGACCAACATTTAAAATAGTATCAAGCATGCCCGGCATTGAACTAACACTACCAGAGCGTATTGAAACTAATAAAGGATTATTTAAATCCCCAAATTTACAACCGATGTCATTTTCGAGCATCGCCATGTAGTTTTTGATTCCACTACATATGTCATTCCAGTACGTGACCACATTTTTTTCTGGATCCGAGTAGTCAGCTACTTGGATAACAGAAGATCTATTGTCTTGATAATAGACTTTGCAAGCAGAGGTG
>NZ_JAPQLE010000179.1:0-6743 GCF_028982185.1 Wolbachia endosymbiont of Drosophila baimaii
TCATAACTATATGCTGCTGGCATGCTTACCATCACTACTATAAATCCATATCTTACCTTTTTTGGACTATTATGAGAAGTGCTATACTATTTCTTCATTGAGATATTCTCGTTCAATGAAATTTCCACTAGCTATTTTAGGTGGAATGTTCCACCGTTCAAATAGATCTTCTCTAGGTTTGAGACTATAAAGATGTTCTATAACTTCCCTAAAATAATCGTCTTTTCTTGTTAGATAAGAAACTTTGCTACCCTGTTGTGCCCACCATTTCCCTACCTTGTCATATACACGGACAAAAACTGTATCAATATCTTCTTCCCCTGATATTTTGTATATATTCCCTATTTCTTTCTTAATAATATCATCTAATTTTGAATGATTAGGTTGATCAACTACAAACCTTATTCTAAGTAAAAAATCTTCTATTTCATCGTCACTACCACAACTGAAGTATTTTTTCAGTTCAGTATGATTTTTTATTTTGTAGCACGTTCCTTTTTGACCTTCATAAATATTTAAAGTGTTATCATTTGTTAACTTTGACTCTTCCAGATACTTCTCTAATGTTTCTACGTTTCCTTGCTTCTCTGTACCTTTTTTTAGGTTCACATTGACATTAGTATGAATGACAAGCGTAATATCACTGTTCTTACACTCAGGGTTTTGCTTAGTCTCAGGATGAGATTCAAAATATTTGTTTAACCCGAAATCTTCTTTCTGTTGCTTTCTATCATTTCCATCAATAAACAAATCTTCAAAAGTAATATTCTTCGAAGAGCGATGTGTATTGCAGTGCTTAGCTTGAACCAAGATAATTCTCGATTTGTTCTTCTGATCTTTATACTCAAAAAAAATATCATCAAAGGCTCCAAAACCTTCTATGTTTGATGCTAACCAAAAGTCAATTTTACTACTTAACCCATGAAGTAGATACAGCATTAATAATTTTACTTCATACTTGCGACCATGATCACCTGTTGATGTGCCATCTCTCTTCTTAAATGTACGATTACTAAGTACTTCAGACTGTTTGTTTTCTACATTCATACCCTACTAAACCTACGAATAACTTCTTTCTATAAAAAATTAAAGTCACCAAGTGCCTAAGATAATGCAACAGATTCTTTAACATTGTAATAACAGTGCCGAACAGGGTCAATTTTGTTTGCTGTCTTAAGCATAAAGATTCCCCGAATCTAATATGTCATTGCTGCAGGCTGCATTTAGTAATATAATCTCATATTAAATAAGACTTTACTTAAGTTTATGCTAGATTCTCCGCTAATTTTGACAGCCATTCTTATATTTTTTATTTTTACGTTGTCATTCCTTTTTATAAGAAAGATATTTGGATCAACAAACAAGAAGATAATAAAATCCTTTAGGAAAATTGTTCAGCAAATAAATGCATTAGAAACAGAAATGCAGAGCTTATCTGATGAGGAGCTTGCTGGTAAAACTGAAGAATTCAATCGAGAATTGAAAAATGGGAAAACGTTAAATGATCTTCTCGTACCTGCATTTGCAGTTGTGCGTGAAGCCTCTCGAAGATTTCTTAACATGAGGCACTTTGATGTTCAACTGATTGGTGGAATGGTGCTCCACAATGGCATGATATCAGAAATGAAAACAGGAGAGGGAAAGACACTCGTTGCAACTTTAGCAGCATATCTAAATTCCTTAGAAGGGAAAGGCGTACACGTCGTAACTGTTAACGACTACCTTGCAAAACGAGACACAGAGTGGATGAGCAAATTATATAATTCTCTTGGGGTTTCTGTTGCGTTTATTACGAATAACTTGACAGACGAAGAGAGGAAAGAGGCTTACAGTGCAGATATCGTGTATTCCACAAATAACGAGCTTGCCTTTGATTACCTGCGAGACAATATGAAATTTTCTCAAGAAGACATGGTTCAGAGAGGCTTTCACTACGGAATAGTTGATGAAGTGGACTCAATACTCATTGATGAAGCTCGCACTCCGCTTATTATTTCTGGCCCGGTTGAGGAAAACAATCAGATATATAAGCATATCAATAAAATAGTAACCAAATTAGTTGACTCCGATTATGAAGTAGATGAAAAAGGTAGAACGGTATTCTTGACTGAAGATGGTATTTCACGAGTGGAGGAACTACTAAGGTCATACAATCTCATTCCTGAAAATTCCTCGCTCTATGATACTGACAGCATGATAATGACTCATTATATAGACCAAGCATTACGTGCACATAAGCTGTTTACTGCTGATAAAGATTATATAGTAAAGGATGGCAAGGTAGTGATTATTGATGAATTTACTGGGCGTATGATGGAGGGCAGGAGATATTCCGATGGTCTTCATCAGGCACTTGAAGCGAAGGAGAATCTTGAAATTCAGCATGAAAATCAAACTTTAGCATCGGTCACATTTCAGAATTACTTTCGTATGTACAATAAACTTTCCGGAATGACTGGAACAGCAGCAACAGAGGCAGAAGAGTTTCGTGATATATACAGATTAAATGTAGTAAAAATTCCAACCAATGTACCTGTAAAAAGAGTTGATATTGATGATGAAATTTATGGCACAGGAAAAGAAAAATTTAATGCCGTGTTGAAGTTTATAGAAGAATGCTACAAACGCCTTCAACCGGTCCTTGTTGGCACGGTAAGCATCGAAAACTCTGAGAAGCTTTCTGCGCTTTTGCAAAGCCATTCTCTTAAGCATTCAGTATTGAATGCTCGTTATCATGAACAAGAGGCGTACATAATAGCGCAAGCTGGGGTGCCAGGTAGTGTCACTATAGCAACTAACATGGCAGGGCGTGGAACTGATATTCAGCTTGGTGGAAATGCTGAAATGATCGCAAAGGTAGAGCTCAAGAAAATAAAAAATGCTGATGAAAGAGAAAAAAAATATCAAGAAATAATTGAAAGAGTAAAAAAAGATAAGGAAATTGCTATAAAAGCTGGTGGTTTATGTGTGGTTGGAACCGAAAGACATGAAAGCAGGAGAATAGATGATCAATTACGCGGCCGTTCTGGTCGTCAGGGGGATCCTGGACTTTCTAAGTTCTTTTTATCGCTCGAAGATGACCTAATGAGAATATTTGGTTCTGATAGAATGAGAAGCTTTTTACAAAAAGTAGGGTTAAAGAATAACGAAGCTATTCATCATCCATGGATCAATAAGGCACTCGAGAAAGCGCAAAAGAAAGTTGAAGCTAGAAACTATGACGTGCGGAAATCTCTACTTAAGTTTGATGACGTAATCAATAACCAACGTAAAGTTATTTTTAAGCAGAGAAACAATATCTTAGGCAACGAAATTAATGATTTGTTTGAAGTGTATAGCGAAGTAAATGAGAGCGTAGTAGAAGGTATAATCCAAAGTGGCTATTACGAAGATTATGTTGAAGATATAGCCAAAGAATTCCATACAAGGTATGGAATAACTCTTGATAAAGAAGATTTAGCAAAGTTTTTGAATAAACAAGAAGCTTTGAATTATATAAATGATAAGATACAAGAATTTTTTACTGAGAAAGAAAAATATTTCAACAGTCAGCACACTACAGATTTGTGGAATACGATCGTGAAGCAAATGATGATAATGACACTTGATCATTTATGGAGGGAACACCTTTCAGTTCTAGAGAGCCTAAGACAAAGCATAAGCTTACGTGCTATGGGGCAGAAAGATCCACTGAATGAATTTAAACGCGAAGCTTTCTTGATGTTTGAGTCGATGCTTGAAAAATGGAAGGAACTCACCATTCATCGCCTAGCGCACTTTAAGTTGGCAGACAACCAAGAGATAGGCAATAGATTACATTCTGCTAGAAATAGCAGACTTCCCAAAGTCTCAAGAAACGACAAGTGCCCTTGTAATTCTGGAAAGAAGTACAAACACTGCCACGGCGCGGTTACTGTGGTGAATTAATAATTATGGTTGTACAGTTTGTTTATTTCCATCAACATTACTGCAGCTAACCTCACTTAGCTTACTGTTTAATGAATACTCTGATGACTTATATGTAACTCCATAGGTAATACTACCAACGATCAGTGCAGATGCTACAGTAATTCCAATTATTGCTAGTGCAGGTAATGCAGTGGCATAGGCAAGTACTAGTGGAACTACAACAGCAGATATAACACCAACAGTAATTCCTGCTGTTATAGCTTTAGGTCTATGAATAAATGATGGATCTGCACCATAATTTAGTAGAAGTTTTGCTACTTTTGGATGTTGATAATTTAGTCTTGGATATTCACCATGAGTGTAATAAACAGCATAATACAAAGGAGTCCTTCCGTCTTTATCTTGTACATCAACACCTGCCCCTCCTTTTAATAGAGCCTCTGCTATTTGTGTATACCCGTTCTCAGCAGTATAATGCAAAGGAGTTTTTCCATCTTTACCTTGTAGATTAACATCTGCTCCTTTTTCTAGCAAAACTTCTACTACTTGTGTGTGCCCATGTCCGGCAGCATAATGCAAAGGAGTTCTTCCTTTTTTATCTCGCGCATTAACATCTGTCCTTCCTTCTTTTAGTAGGATTTCCACCATTTGTACATATCCACACTCAGCAGTATGATGCAAAGGAGTAAATCCACATCCATTTTGTACATTAGTAGCTCCTGCCCTTAACAGAAGCCTTACCATTTCTATCTTATTCCCAAGGTGAACAGCATAATCTAAGGGAGTGAATCCCTTTCGGTCCTGCATGCTAACGTCTGCTTTTTCTGCAAGTAAGATTTCCGCTACTTGTGTATGTCCGTGCTGAGCAGCACAATGCAAAGGAAAGCCGTCATTAATATCAAAACCATTTGCCACCAAATGCTCTGCTAATTTTGCACAATTAAATTTAGCTGCGAATTGTAGTAAATCACCACATGGAAACTTCTTTAGATCAAAATTATTTTTTTCCCACCGTTTAAGAAATTTTTCTATAGTTCCTAAATTTCTTTCATTGGACTTAGCCTCTATTTCAGCTTTTATTTTATCGGCTATATTATCCTTGTTCAGGTTTTGGCTACAATTGACTGCTATTAGTATTTGACCTAATCCCTGCATTTTTTTCTCCAAGATATAAAATTTTATTATGGCATATGAAGTGGATTATGTCAATGAAAACCTAAGAAACTGGTTCTTCTTTTTTTCTATAGCTTTAGGTTTACCTACAATTTGAAAAACAACAAATTCGTCATTCCGCTACTCGTTAGCGCCTCGGCGGTATGATGTAGGAAAACCTTTCTTGGGTTAGCTATAAAGTTAAAATTCGACCAGGGCAGCCGCAACAAGGTAGCAAACGCCATCATGTCTTTAGGAGAGTTTGCTAATGAAGGCTCTTAAGTTGACGCCATTGCCTGAACGGATACGCCAATTTTTATGTTCATTTGTAACCGTTTATTATTTTACACCCCAGTCTTTTTCAAATATTGCTAGCCCTTGGTCAGTAAGTGGGTGATTAATTAATTGTCTAAGTACTTTTGCTGGCACAGTAATTGAATCAGCACCAAGCCTTGCAGCTTCTATTACATGCGCTGGGCTTCTCACTGATGCAACAAGAACTTTAGTATCAAAACCGTAATTAGAATATATAGTACATATATCTTCTATTAGCGATAAGCCATCATAGCTTATATCATCAAGGCGACCAACAAAGGGGGAAATAAAACAAGCACCGACCTTAGCGGCAAGCAGTGCTTGTCCAGGAGAAAAACATAATGTGATGTTAACAGGTATTTTATGCTCTGTCCATAACTTTTTACAAGAAATTAATCCTTCATGTATAAGAGGTAATTTGATCACAACATTATCAGCAATTTTTGCTAAATTCAGACCTTCTGTGATCATCTCTTCATGGCTATCTGCAACAACTTCAACACTAACAGGCCCTTTTATAATAGAGCATATTTCACGCACTAAATCCTCGTATTTATCTTTACGCCCGGACTTTGCTATTAAAGAAGGATTAGTTGTTATGCCGTCAATGAACTCCTTTAGTTCTTTAATTTCATTTAAATCAACGCTATCAAGAAAAATTTCCATATTAATCTCCTATAAAAAAAATACCCTTGCAAAATCTTGTCATCCTACCGCTTGACTTACAACCGTATGAACTTCCTGCGTTGTAAACATCAAACGGCCGATAACACAACTGTACAAATATTGAGACATAAGAGTAATTTGTACCAAGAAAAAAGATGTCATCCCAGTGCCCAGACCCCTTAGACAATGTACCATCTTTTGATTTTGTCCATTCTGGGCGGGGTTTTCAAGTTCTTTGATCTTAAATACTACATCTACTTTATCAAGATCAATGTTGACTTCTTTTACTAATGTCCTAATAAGACTACGTTTGGCTTGCCAACCTAGGTCCGATTTAACACTAGAATAAAAGCCCTTTATGCTATTTGTAATAAGATTCATTTTCTGCCGTATTCCCTTTTACCTTTTTCTTCTCTCCTTTAATCTCTTTTAAACGTTCCTTCATTTTTTTTATTGCCTGCTTAAAGTCTTCCTTACTTATAGTTAGTGCATACTTTGTTGCCGTAAAAACTTCTGGTACCCAGACAATCGTAATAAGTATACACAATCTTTGTCAACTATTTTCGGCACTGGTATATGAATCCAATTCTCTTCATCTGTACTATAAATAGAGTGACCTTACCCAGAAAAAGTGGAGAGAAAGAAAAGAGTTTTTTTGGGTAAAATAAAATTTTGGAGGATTAGAAATGGTAAGAGAATAT
>NZ_JAPQLE010000180.1:0-3368 GCF_028982185.1 Wolbachia endosymbiont of Drosophila baimaii
CATAACTATATGCTGCTGGCACTCAACCTCCTTATCATCGTCTATCCTTATCTTATCACATCCGGACTTCTATGAAAAGAGCTATAAATATTCAGTATTCTCCCTCTCAAGAATATAATGCGCCTCATTTGCTTGCGTTTTGAGCACATTAAGAAAAAATATTAACCATGGGGAAATATCTTCTTTGCCACTTTTCCAGCTACTTTGTGTTTTATTAAGCGCTAAATAGTAATCAAGTTTGTTAGTTTCAATTATCTTTTCATGTGATACAATAGATACAAAATCATAACCCTGCTGCAACAGCATTAAATTAGTCATCAATCTACTAGTTCTGCCATTCCCATCTTGAAAAGGGTGTATTGCCAAATACCCAAAAACAAAGTTAGCAACAATAATAAGAGGATGCTTAAATTTATTATTTAAGGACCAGTGATACCAATCAATAAGCTCTTGTACTTCCTTTCTAACAAGGTAAGGTGGTGTGGGATCAAAAATTATACCAACAACTTTTCCATTCTGATCTTTTGCCTCAACTCTATTAGAACTTGCTTTGTATTTTCCTCTATGATACAAATCTTTTTCACTATAAAGTAGCATCTGGTTGTTAATGTGCAATATTGATGACTCACTAATTGGAATATCCGTATAATCATGAAATATTAGTTTAAGCATTTCTAAGTAGCCAGCAATTTCTTGCTCATCTCTATTTTTAAATTTTTTGACACGTAGGTTTTTATATAGATCCTCAACTTCTTTATCGGTTAGACGATTTCCTTCAATACGGTTAGAAGCGCCAGAAGATGTAACAATAACTGAATGAGTTAATCTTTCAATTGTTTGTGGTAGTAGTTTTTTCGTTATCTGCCAGCTATTTTTAACACTATCAACTGCAGTAATTAACTTGTACACTTGCTCAATTACAGGCCCTTCTAGGTTGAGACGTGTACTAAGACGAAAATTCTTCCAGTTCATATTCTTCTCACATGCATATTATGTGAGATAATGTGAGATAATGTGATAAAAGTCAATAGTAAGCTTTATATGCATAGCAGAGCTAACTACAAAAATTATACATTTTCAAGTGATCCTAACCATATCAAAAACTACAGGGCAAAGCTGTTGGAGGAAGGCTTAATTAGTTAAAAATTTCAATCTTATGTAAAATATTGTCTTATTTTGTAATTTTCTTGTTGACTAATGAGACGATATCTACTTTTCAATAAACTCCATTTGCATTTCTTGTATACTGCTTTCTATTTGCTTTATTTGTTCTATCAACCTTTCCTCTAAGTCAAGATTACCGCTCAGCCTCGCTTCGGTTCTTTCTTTTCGTAATGCATTTAACTCTTTTAGTAACACTATATTATTCCACACAATTTCTGCAGATTTTCTCTCGTTCAGTTGGCTATTTAGTACACTAGTTTTTTCAAATACATACTTTATAACGTTAAACTGTTTCAATTCTTGTAACAAAGCCTCTTTATCGAGTTTGCTTTTGTTACTTATTACATCAATTATACGCTGTTGTAATCTTTTCATCTCATTAGTAAATTCAAAATGAGAAAATTGCTCAAAAAATATAGGACGGTTCAAGATTTCAGGAAATTCTACGGCTATACGCAAAATTACGGCCTGATTTTGCTCTGCTTCAATTAGCTCTGGAGATTTGTTATGAAGATACTCACCTTTTGTTGCTCCAGTTTTACTATTAAAAATCTGTTTTTTGAAGCTACTTCTTAGTTCACTAGCCTTATTGTAAAAATAATCTCTGTAATACCTTCTAATACTGCTGTTGCTAATAGTATTTACATATTCCATGAACTTGTGCTCAAGAATTGAATATTTTTCCGGAGCAAGTTTTTCATAATTTTGCAAATTGCTATCGATTATGTGATGCCATAAATATTCAGAATGCAGTTTTGTTGAATGGTCAAGAGCAGTCAACACGTCTTCTTTCTTGTATGCCAGTTCGTTACATATATCGTATGGATCTTTATTACTTGGCAAAGTCACAAACTTTAACGTGTATCCAGGCTCTAATATTGGCAGAGCAAGTTCTGCAACTCGAGTAGCAGCATGACGTCCAGCACTATCGCCATCCATACAGATGGAGATTTCTTTAGCAAATCTCCATAGATTTTTTATCTGTTCTGCAGAAATTGCGGTACCAAGCGGAGCAACTGCATTACTAATTCCCGCTTGATGTAGCGCTATAGTGTCCATATATCCTTCAACAACAAATATGTGCTGTTTTTTACGTATTTCGCTTAAAGCAAAGTTTAATCCGTATAAATTCTCTCTTTTCTTGAAGAGCTGACTCTCTGGGCTATTTAAATATTTCGGCTGTTGCTCAGAACTTAGCGCACGTCCGCCAAAACCAATAACTCTCCCTGCAATGCTCTGTATAGGAAATATCAGCCGGTCATAAAAATAATCACGAAAATTTTTGTTTACTAATCCAATATCAATTAAAATTTTGTCTTCAATACCTGAAGAGTTTAAATACTCTTTCAAACCAGAGCTTGGTGCATAACCTATCTTAAATTTATCTATGATTTTAGGTGAAATCTTACGCTGCTTTAAATAATCTACAACACCTTGATTTTTTTGTGCAAACCAATTTGCAGCTAAATCAAGCGCTAAAAATAGTTTATTGTCCTCTTTTGTAATACTAAGATTTTTGGGCAGTTCAACACCTGTAACCGATGCTAATTTTTCCAATGCTTCTTTAAAGCTTAATCCTTCAGTTTGTGAAATAAATTCAAATGCATCACCACTAGCTAAGCAACCAAAACAGTAATATAACCCCTTAGTATTGCTCACCGAAAAAGATGGGGTTTTTTCGTTATGAAATGGACAGAGCCCAACAAAACTATCTCCTCTTTTTATTAATCTGACTTTTTTACCTACTATGTCGGATAATAATAATTTTGATTTTATAACATCTATATGATCCATCTTGTTAAATTAGTAGTAGGATAAAAATTATATAGAATTTATACACATCTGACTCGAAATTTATTTCTATAACTAAAGCAATTTAGATTTACCGACAATGTAGCTATACAAATTCAAGAGCAATCCTGTCATCCAGGTAGCCCACAGAAACAAAAAACTTCCTTGACAAACCTCGCCAGCGCCCTTATCATGAAACTGAAGCTGTTTATTTATCTTCTCTGTACAGATTAAATGACAAAAAAACTCAACGTATCTGGCGTCTCATGTTTAATTTTTTGCACTATGTGCACCTTATGTCTTTATCAAATTTCCGGGTTTTGACCTACACAAGCTGAAATACGCTTATAAAGCATTTAAAACATTAAAAAACGCCAACTTAAAAAATGGATAGTGAATAACTAGCTACCCTA
>NZ_JAPQLE010000181.1:0-3886 GCF_028982185.1 Wolbachia endosymbiont of Drosophila baimaii
AACATTCCTCTATTCGAATCCTTTCGTCGTGCTGTTGATTCTGCCTTCCTATGACCTGTTCGGACTATTATGAGAAATGCTATACTTTGCTACCTGAGCTAGGATCAAGCTTCTTTTTTTTATCATTATTAGGGTCGTCTACCACTTGTCCTAACTTTTCTGCTGTAAGCTTAATATCGCCACCAATAGCACCAAAACCTCTATATCCGATATGCATATTTACATCTTCGTTTATGTGATAGTCAAAGCCAGCTTTTACTTGACCTGCGGGTCTTATTGACGGTTTTTCAAACATCGTCATTCTTGTTGCACCGACTCCAATACCAACGTAAGGAGAAAAAGAGAAACGGTCACTTTTCCAATGATGATAAACATTTGCCATTACAGATATGTTCTCAATTTGGTCATGATTAACTGCAGCACTATAGAGATAAGTTTCTTTATTAGCATTCTGACCAATGTCCTTTAGATATGAAACAGTTATTTGGCTACTTGTTAAACCAATATTATCCACTTTTACAGAAGAATACATCCCTTCCAATTCAGCCCTATAGCTGTTGTTACCCAATTCCCCTGTATAACCAAAGGTGGATTATAATCTCCTTTATACTCACTTAGTGACTGACCTTTTGTGTTCTGAGCATCCCTGTCATTTATAGACAAATTTTTGATATCTGTAGTGCTTGTTTTTAGTTCACCCATGCCATTAAAAAATTGACCATAATACCCACTACCAAAGTAAAACCCTTCTGTTTCACTCGCAAAAGATTGTTGTGACAACAATAAAGCAAGTGCTGTAACCGCTAATGTTTTTTTACTAATCATTACTACTCCCCTAGTTAAAATAGCTAATCTAATACTAATTAATTAAAAATGGCTTAATATGAAAAACCTAATTATTTGCATAACTTGCACTTTTCCGAGCTAAAAATAGGCAAAGTTAACCTTACTTCTCGTCATTTTTTAATTTATCGTCAATATCCTCATCTTCAAATTCATCCTCCTCTTCTTCGTCATCAAACCCATCATCGCTCCTATCCTCATCTTCCTCGTCATCATCTTCAAACTTATCGTCAATATCTTCATCATCAATATCTTCGTCTGCAAATTCATCTGATTCATCATATACTGCATCTTCGGTTTTAGTTTCAGCAGGATAATCAACTGAACTAGGTCCCTCAAGAGCATTATTCCCCTCGTTATTAACCTTATCTTTGCTCGCAGCGGCAGAAAGAACTTTGTTTGGGTCATATGGTTCTTGTGTAGGCACACGAGTTTGCTTGAGCAGCCTTCTTGTGAAGGTGGTATCACTGTAGTACAAAATTTTCTTTGATTTAATTGGGTAAGTCGACTCTATTAAAATTATCTGATCGTCACGTGGCAACATAATAACTTCTTGAGGCAATAGCAATGCTCTCTGTATTTCAGAGATATGTAATGACCTTGAAGCAGGATTTAAATCTAAAAATTTAGGCTTATTCAACGATTCTTGTTGTACAGTTTTGTTTCCTATAAGTTGCGATATTAAATTAGCTGTTTCAATATTATTGGCTGCAAAAGTTATTCTGTAAGTCGAGTTTGACAAAAAGGAGTTCATCCCTGCTTCTTCGTATATTCCTTTGAGCTGCTCAGTATCTTGAACAATTAAGAATAACCTAACTCGATAACCACGAAAATATGCAATACCTGTTTGAAATTGCTCCATTTTTCCAAGTGTAGGAAACTCATCCATTAAAAACAATACGCCATAAGGCTCGTCATCCGATGGCAATTTTCTACATAAAAACTCAGTTGCCTGTTGGTAAAAAACCTGCATTAAAGGCCTGAGCCTAGTCAAGTTGTCAGGAGTTAAACCAACATAAACTGTAATTTTCTTCTTTTTAAAATCTAGAATATTAAAATCACTTGACGCAGTTGCAGTATCAATCAATGGGTTTGCCCACAATTCAAGTGATGAGTTCATGGTTGATACAACACCTGACCTTTCTTTATCAGCTTTTTGTAAAAAAGCTGCAATATTCATATATGCTACAGGGTGTAGTATTTTACCCATTGTATCAAGAGCAACAGCAAGATTATAAACTACATCATCACTACGCATCGTACGCACAACTTCACCAAAAGATTTAACTTTCTCTGGTGCAGCAAGTAAGTATAATACTACTCCAACAAATAAGCTTCTTGCTTCATTCTGCCAAAAGTCTTGTTCAGGCATGATTAGGTTAGCTATTTTCTGCACATCGTCAACCATCTGCCCAGGTTTTTCACTAATCCATTGTAATGGATTGTAACAGTGACTTATTCCATCTGGCTGCGCTGGATTCCATACGTATACTTTTTGTCCTTGTCGTTCTCGCCAACCACTTGTTATTTCATAGTTTTCTAATTTTATGTCGTGTACAATTACCGAGTCAGTCCAAAATAATAAATTAGGAATTACAAAGCCAACACCCTTACCAGAACCTGTAGGTGCAAATAACAATGCATGCTGAAACCCATCAGAAATGAAGTATCCTCTTTTATCTTTACCAAGCAATAATCCCTTTTTGCTTCTTAATCCTGCTTTTCGTATGTCTTTCTCTGATGCCCACTGCGAATCTCCATGAAGTGATTCTCTCTTTTTAAATGGTCGCCACTCAATTATCCTTTCTCTTACATTCCATAAGATAATCATTAAAACAATGATAGGCAGTGCAGAAGATATAATTAATGTGATTTTGAGCTCAAAGCTATATAACTCTGGATGATGCCAACAATATTGTATATGATCAAAAATCGTTGGCCAAAGAGCTTGAGGGAAAGGCGTCAAACTAGGATTAATTGCCTTAAAATCCACAGCATCCGGACCATCAGCAAACAGAACAAACAATATACCAGATAGATAGAAGCAAAACTCAAGTACGCTAAAAGCTACTACACCTCCTATGAGAATATTACGTAGGTGATTTCCATTACTCATAAACTACTCTTCCTTAACTTATGTATAAATTTAAGCATTTTCGCTCGCAGATCTAGTAAATAATATCTCAGAAATGCTTCTTTTGCCCCCACCGGTTCTTTTTAGCTGAATAACAATATCAATCACATTTCTAATGTATGGTATAATTTGGTCTGGAGGAATGCCAAGATTTGCCTGCATAACCATCAATTTTATTTGCTCAAGGGCCATTGTTGCACTATCCGCATGAAGGGTTGATATTGATCCAGGGTGACCAGTATTTATCGCCCTAAGAAAACTAAAAGCTTCCGCTCCACGGAGCTCACCAACTATTATTCTGTCTGGCCTTAAACGTAAGCACGCTTCTATCAAATCTTGAGTGGTTACTTTTGCTCTGCCCTGCCCTCCTTTAGAGGCAATTAGATGGACTTTATTGGGATGATCGTTCAAAACGATTTCCCTTGCATCCTCAACAGTAATAATTCTTTCCTCAGCTGGAATAGCACGCAAAGTAGCATTAGTAAAAGTAGTCTTACCAGTGGAAGTTCCACCACTAATTATAATATTTTTCTTACTTATTACAGCGTATTCTAAAAACTCTTTTATTTTTTTTTGCCTTAACAGTAAATCCAAATGACGGTCAACTGGATTATCAGTTGCTTCTGTAACAGTTTCAGAAAAAGCCCCCATTTTTTCGTAATCATCGAGTGCTAATTGCATGCTAGAAGGCTTACGAATCGACATGACTACTTTATCAGGTTCACATGCTGGCGGAAATACTATCTGTATACGGTAACCATTTGGTAATGTTGCCGAAAGTAACGGCGCTTCTTCGCTAAGTTTTTGTTCTGTAGCTTGAGCAATCAGTCTGCCAAGAGATTTCAAATGGTTAAGATCGAATACTTCTAATTTTTCACACCTTATTTCACCGCGATTTTCAATCCATAC
>NZ_JAPQLE010000182.1:0-534 GCF_028982185.1 Wolbachia endosymbiont of Drosophila baimaii
CAAAGCAAAGTGAGTATGATAGACTTTTATTTGCTGCTGTAGAAAGTGGGAATGTTAGTGAAGTTACAAATCTTCTCAATATTGGAGCTAACATCGAAGCTAGAGGTGCAAAAAATGAAACGCCTTTATGTGCAGCTTCTCGTATAAACAAATTGGATGTACTTGAACTTCTCCTCAGTAGAAATGCTAATGTTAACGTTCAAGACGATGATCGAAGAACACCTTTACATCACGCTGCTTACCTTGGTAAGGGAGTTGAACTCATCCTTGATAAAGGTGCTAATATTGAAGCCAAGGACATAAACGATTGGACGCCTTTGCACTATGCTGCTTGGGGAGGTCAATCAGATACAGTTAAAACGCTTGTAAATAAGTGGGCTAACATTGGAGCTAAAAATAAGGATGGTGGAAAACCTTTAGATGTAGCAAATACCTCTCGTCAGTCAGAAGTAGTAAACTTTTTAGGACCAAAGCAAAGTGAGTATGATAGACTTTTATTTGCTGCTGTAGAAAGTGGGAATGTTAGTGAAGTTA
>NZ_JAPQLE010000183.1:0-3311 GCF_028982185.1 Wolbachia endosymbiont of Drosophila baimaii
TGAGACGCCAGATACGTGAGTTTTTTTGTCATTTAATCTGTACAGAGAAGATAAATAAATAGCTTCAGTTTCATGATAAGGGGGCTGGCGAAACTTGTAAAGGAATTTTTTACATCTAATTTATAGCTCCCTGCATGATACCACGTATTATCTATACCAAGGTGTTCTGCTTGTAGATATTATACCAACAATCCACTATTTTTTTTATGTCTTGTGGTTTAGTTTCTGGACCTATACTGATTCTAATTGAACACTCTGCTTGCTCTTTTGTTGCCCCCATTGCAAGCAAAACATGGGAAGGCTCAACTTTTCCAGAAGAACATGCGGAGCCATTACTCACTGCAATATAATTCAAGTCAAAATGCATGAGCTGCACATCACTCTTTACTCCTGGCATATAAATAAAACTTGTGTTTGGCAGCCTCTTAGAGTTTTTACCGAAGATTCTTATGTCACTGGCAAGATTTAATAATTCACACTCTAATTGATCGCGTAGCTCCTTTACTTCATCCATTTTTGATAAAAGATCTGGAATATTTTGCAGTGCAGCAGAAAGGCCTGCAATTGCAACAATATTTTCCGTACCACCACGAAATCCCTTCTCTTGTCCACCACCTATTATAATAGGTTCTATCGCAAGTTCTTTATTGAATATTAAAACTCCACTGCCTGCTACACCGCCAAATTTATGGGCGGATAAAGTGAGTAAATCCACTCCTAAATCTTCCATATTAACTTTAATTTTCCCAATACTTTGAGCAGTGTCAGTGTGGCAAATTGCTCCAAATTTGTGGGCTATTTCAGCTATTTCCTCAATAGGTTGAATAACTCCGGTTTCGTTATTTGCCATCATAACTGAAACTATTGCTTTGTTTCCTTTAAGTTCGCTTAGAATTTTTTCTAGTTCTAAAAAGTCAACAATGCCTTCCTGATTAACGGGTATTATATATGGGTTACATGCAGAATTGAGAATTGAAGGATGCTCTGTAGCTGAAATTATATGCAGGTAGCCTGCTATTCCTCTCATAACAAGGTTATTCGCTTCAGTTGCACCAGACGTAAAAACTATTTCTTTATCACTTGAAACGCCAATAGCACCACGTACGTTATCTCTTGCATCCTGAAGAATCTTCCTCGCTTCTTGTCCTCTCTTATGTAGTGATGATGGATTGAGCGTTTGTTTTGACAAGACCTCAAATATACTTTTTTTTACATTTTCACTAATTGGAGCAGTTGCATTGTAATCAGCATATACGCAACCACTATTTTCTAAAGAAAATGGACTCATCTGTCACTTAAATAAGTTTACCATCAACTATAGCCATAACTATGTACGTTAGCTTTAACACGATAAAAAATTTATTGCAAAAACAGCGAAATTAATACATAATTAATAACTCACGTCATCAATACCTGTCAAGCGGGTTCTTATTAGGAGTTATCATGGTTGAAGTTTTTTTAAATAATGCAACAAGAAAGATAGAAGGTGAATACCACCAAAGCAAAGATGCCAACGTGCCGGTTGTGCTGGTTTTACATCATCATCCTCAATATGGTGGTAATATGGATAGTAAAATTGTACATAGTACATATACGTCTTTTATCGATAACAATTTTTCTGCATTGAAAATTAACTTTCGTGGTGTGGGAAAATCTACCGGAACTTTTGATAAGGGTATAGGAGAATTAACTGACGCTGCGGTAGCCATTGATTGGCTTCAGGAACATAATCCTAGCAATGTTCCAATTTGGATCGCTGGTTTTTCTTTTGGAGCATGGGTGGCTATGCAGCTAACAATGCGCCGCCCTGAGATAGTGGGTTTTATTGCTCTTTCTCTTCCGGTAACTAAGTACGATTTTTCTTTTCTTTCTCCCTGTCCAGTTTCTGGGCTTATAATACAAAGCAGTAATGATACAATCTCAGAAGAAAGCGATGTAACAGAATTAGCAAAAAGGTTGATAAATTCAGTAAGAAGTGATCACATGAAATACTATATAATAGATGATACTAATCACTTTCTAAAGGATAAAGAAGAGGAAGTGACTCAAATCGTGGACAATTATATAAAACTGCGCTTGAATAGTGCAACTATTTCTTCTCAAAAGGTCAAAAAAGAGGTAAGGGTAAAAGAATATGCCTAATCTTTACAAACAAGAGAAATGAGTGTAGTAATATAAATGAAAAGGTTTTGTTATGTTTAAAAAGCTATTATTTTTTGTTTTAGCTGTGTTTATGTTGTCGGGGTGTTCCCTAAGTAAACAGCGTAAGTTAAAAAGTCCGTGTATAAAAAGCAATGAAAGCATTTCATGCGAGTTGTACTCTGTTAATGATCATTGGTTAGATAAGTATAAGGCATAGAAATTGTGCTATTTTTCCTATTCACAACTTCACTAATGATCGATCTCTCAATTGGAAAATGCAGTCTGCCTTTTCTGCAAGGAGATGATTGTGTGTTACTATAAGCATAGAGCTGTTATTTTCCTTTACGTATGAATGTAGCAGTAAAAACACGTTAAAAGAATTTGTTGGATCTAAGTTTCCTGTTGGCTCATCTGCAAGTAAAAGCTTTGGAGAATTTACAATGCTTCTTGCAATTGCAACTCTCTGCCTTTCCCCACCCGAAACTTCAGATACCATGCTACTTGCTTTGTTTTCCAGACCAAATTTTTCCAACATTGCTTGCGAATTTTTTTTTGCTTCAGCTTTGCTTTTTCCTGCAATGAGTTGAGGAAGCATAATATTTTCCAACACCGATAACTCTTGTAACAAATAGTGAAATTGATAAACAAAACTAAGAAAATTTCTTCTTACATGAGTTTTATGCTTATTACTGGCTTGTGTGCAATTTATTCCATCTATCGTAACTATACCTGAAGTTGGCTTGTCCAATAAGCCTGCGATTTGCAATATAGTTGTTTTCCCTGCACCTGAATTGCCAATCAGCGCTACTACTTGCCCCCTTGTAACACTTAAATTGATATCCTTTACAACAGCAGAATTGTCCTTGAAGCTTTTATCTACAGAAGTTAGTTCTAGTGCTACATTACCACCCATGTTTAAAAGACCTATAACCATACAAATGTTGTGCTTGCATAGCAAATGATAGCATGACCAGTAAAAAAGAAATAGAAGAATAAACCTCAGTGTCAAGTATACAACTATATGAACGTTGTGACTTGAGAGCACCCTCCACCAGAGAAGAGTGTCATCCCAGTGCTCCGACACTGGGATGGCTTTGTTGCATCGCTCAAGTGAAAAGAACTGGCAGTTACTGACAAAATTCATTATAAATAGCCATTTAACTGTTGAA
>NZ_JAPQLE010000184.1:0-2578 GCF_028982185.1 Wolbachia endosymbiont of Drosophila baimaii
AAAACATTCCTCTATTCGAATCCTTTCGTCGTGCTGTTGATTCTGCCTTCCTATGACCTGTTCGGACTATTATGAGAAATGCTATAACTAAAAAAACATAGCGGTTTTTCTATGATTTGAGTATAATTCTAACTTTACCTAAACAAAAAATTTAATGTTAATGTATCTTTCCTTACCATTTTTTATTACTGAGAATTATTTATTAATTACTGCGTTGATTCCACTTTTAAGTGCGTTAGCTATTTTTTTTACTGGTAAATGGCCCAGAGTGAACAATAGTATTACTGTCACTTCTTCTCTACTTCTATTTGCGTATACGTGTCTGTGCACTTTATATTGGGTGTATGGTGATCATTCTCAATTTATCCTCATGGATTTTGGTAATAATTTGCACATTAGTTTAAAGCTAGAGTCTACCGGAGTAATATTCAGTTTATTGATATCGTTTTTATGGATACTAACCAGTATATATGCAATATGTTATATGCAGAATAACTATGCTGATAGCAATCACTCAAGTTTTCTATGCTTTTTTTCAATATCGATTAGCTGTGCAATGTTTATTGCTTTTTCTGGAGATTTGCTCACTACATTTGTCTTTTATGAGCTTCTAACTATTAGTACATACCCTCTGGTTACTTACAACTCAACAAATGAATCAATGATTGCAGGACGCTATTACTTTGGCGTGCTATTTTTCTCTTCTTTGGTATTATTTTTTCCTGCAATAGGCCTTTTATATAATGAATTTCATACTTTAGACTTTGTAAGTGGTGGAATATTCAAATTTGATACTTCACTCATCACTTTTATTGCAGTGTGTTTTGCTATGCTAATTTACGGAATAGGAAAAGCTGCATTAATGCCAATGCATTTTTGGTTACCAAAAGCAATGGTTGCACCAACTCCTGTGAGTGCACTACTGCATGCTGTTGCTGTTGTGAAATCCGGAGTTTTCATCATCATAAAAGTTATATTATACACTTTTGGCGTCGATAACATGCAACGTTTTGTGCAGCAAAATTGGTTTGCTGGAGGGTGGCTTCCGTACGCTGCTGGATTTACTATTATTACTGCATTATTGATTGCACTAAAGCAAAAAGAATTAAAGAAATTGCTTGCTTACTCTACCATCTCTCAATTGTCATATATTATATTGTTCGCTTCAATTTTTAGTGAGCTCAGCATGAGGGTTGCAATTTTTCAATTAGTTTGCCACGCATTTGCAAAAATCACTTTGTTTTTCGTTGCCGGAGCAATAATAACGAGAGCAGGTGAGAAATATATAGATAAGATTTACGGTATAGGACGCAGTATGCCAATTAGCATGACAGCATTTGCTATAGGTGCATTGTCTATGATAGGGGTGCCGCCTGCTCCGACTTTTTGGGGTAAATTTCTCATTTTTCAAGCTGTTTTCAACTCTGGCAATGTAATACTTTCTGTGTTTGTAACTCTAGTGTTAATTGTTAGTACTATACTCAACGCTCTGTACTTTTTACCGATAATTTACAATGCCTTTTTCTTAAAACCTTCTCAGAATTACTTTATTAAAAAAACACCAATTCTTCTAGTTTTACCTCCAGTTATTACTGCTATGTGCACTTTGGTTATTTTTTTTAGCTACCAAGTAATATTTTAAAATCTGTATTTATAACCATTAACAATAAATTTAAATGGTATTATACCAGCCAGAGTTGCTTTTATATTCGACAAAGTGAAGCTAATCTCCACAGTATCCTCCTTATTTTGCTCGGTTGTAAAAACTACAGTAGCATTTCCAGCAAATGTAACTAAGTCCTTGGTCGATCGATCAATAGATAATGTTATTACATTTATGTTGGCGATTTTTCTTTTAGATAAAGACAAATTACCAGCTTCATTATTCGTTTTTTCCTGAAAGCCTTGATAGATTTTATGTATAGAATTGTTTCTTATAAAATTTTCTTGGTACTTCGGTTCAACGATCTTAATGGACTCGTATATTTCAATGTATTTACTTATTAAGTACCTCGCTGTGGAAGTGTATTCATCTTCCTTTTTACTGAAACTAAGCTTATGCATTGCAGAGAACTCATCTTCTGTGTGGTTCATATACTTCACAAAATTTAAATCTTTTTTAATAGGAAATAACAGGTATATGTTTAATGTTAATAAACATAAGCATACTAGGAGAAGCGATACTATTAATGCCATCCAAGATCTTTCTGCTACACAAAACAGATACCTATGGCAGTACCATTCGACTGCTTTACTGAAATAACTTTTGTTTTTTACTGATTCAAGCAATTTATCTCCCATAACACAATGCTACCAAATCCAATTATAATAACAACAAGATTAGATACTCTAAAAAACTTTAAAATATGTCTAAATTTTCCAAAATAGGATGAATGATTATATCATCTTGTTCCTCAATAAGGTAGAATTTGTCGATCTTGCTCACATCTATATTTATCATTTTTATACTGAAATTTTCAGGATTGTAAATATTATAGCATTTCTCATAATAGTCCGAACAGGTCATAGGAAGGCAGAATCAACAGCACGACGAAAGGATTCGAATAGAGGAATGTTT
>NZ_JAPQLE010000185.1:0-6956 GCF_028982185.1 Wolbachia endosymbiont of Drosophila baimaii
AAAACATTCCTCTATTCGAATCCTTTCGTCGTGCTGTTGATTCTGCCTTCCTATGACCTGTTCGGACTATTATGAGAAATGCTATAACTCTTCCTCCCTTTGTCTTTCTGCTTCTCTTTCTCTTGCCAATCTTTCTGCTTCTTCATCAGCTTTCTTCTGCAGTTGTGAGAATACATTTTGTAATATATCTTGTGTGGTTAAGCTATTTGTGTTGCTTAAAAAATTATCTAACACATTTGATGCAATTGGTGACAATTCACCGTGATCATCAAATACTTTTTCCTTTGCTTTATCATAGTGATTTGGGTTATAGATTGCATACAGAGGATAAAAACCATAATCTGCAATTGACGCTCCGTCAGGTGATAGTTCCATTGAGAATCCATAGTAATTAAGTGGAAGATTGGAGGTTAAATATTTACCGTTATCATCCCTAACGTGTAGCTCACTTCTACCATTGTGCTCACTATATTTGTTGTAGTAGATATAAAAATTCTCATGGTTAAGATTGAAGTGATCATCTAGATTATCGAATTGAATTGTACTGCCAAGCTTCTCCCGCAAAAGATTTTTGCTTTCATCTGTAAGCTTTATATGTGCAGAAAAGTAGTATCGATCTATAGGTTCGCCTTTTTCTATTTCAAAGTTCAAAGTAATCTTGTCGTTGACCATTGGTAGCCTCCACAAATTCTATAAATCATTTTATTTATCAATCATACGGTCTGTACTATGAAAAATGTGTTAAACGTTAAGATTTTCTCTGTACCGATTCATCTATATTGCCAAGCTTAATAAAGTTACAAGCTCTTTAAAACAATGTTAAACTCAATCACTATGGCAAAAACAGTTGACGTATTACTACCACTTCCAATTGATCAGTTATTTTCATATGCAATTGAGGAAAATACTGAGATTTTACTTGGAGATTACGTAGTGGTGCCATTTGGCAAAAAACGCTTAATCGGAATAGTTTGGAAATACAGTGATAAAAGTAACCGAGAATTAAAATTTATTGAGCAAAAAATCGATTTACCAAATATTAGACCAAAATTGATTGCATTTGCAGAGTGGGTTGCACAATACAATTTAATACCTATTGGTATGCTTGCCAAAGTGATAATGGGAGGAGTGTTAAAAGTAAATCACATAGATAAATTGGTTTGTGTTGAACAAAAGCAGGAAACAAGTGAAATAAGCTGCAAATTGAGTCCTGAACAGCAGGTAGCTAGTGATAAAATAATCAGCAATTTGAACGAATATTCAGTGACTTTGCTTGACGGTGAGACCGGGTCTGGAAAAACCGAAGTTTATCTCTCTGTGATTGCACAATTGATTAGGAATTACACTGCCGTTCCAAATGCTGCTCAGACTTTACCATCCCAGTGCCCAGAGACACAACTGTACGAACATTGTGATTTGGGTCTACCAAGAGGGTGTTATCCGAGTAGCTTGACACTGGGATCCAGTTTTTCATATAACCTCATTACAAATGTTTATTTTAACTTAAGACCAATACCTAATTTACAATCAAAATTCCTGGATTCCAGTGTCAAGCACTGGAATGATACCTTTGTACTCAAGGCAAAACCCACTGTAACATTTAGCATACCGTCTTTGCCACGTACTAGTATGACACCAGAATATGTTGAAATGACACCAGGAGAGGGTAATGCACAAATTTTAACCCTCCTACCTGAAATTGTTTTAACTTCACAATTGGTAAATCGTGTTTGCGGTCAGATATCAAAAAACTTAGTTGAATGGCACTCAGGGCTCACTCCAAAAACTCGCCGGAATAATTGGCTCAATATAGCAAATGGAAATGCGCAGATAATTATTGGTGCACGGTCAGCGCTTTTTTTGCCTTATAAAAACCTAAAATTGATTATCGTTGATGAAGAGCACGACTCATCTTTTAAACAAGAACAGGGAATTATATATAATGCTCGAGATATGGCGATAATCTTAGCCAAATTTGAAAATATTCCGATTATTTTATCATCAGCTACTCCACTGCTTGAAACGATTCATCATGTTAAAAACGGGAATTACAATCATGTAAAGCTAACTAAACGATTTGGTGGTGCAGAATTGCCACTCATTAAAGTAGTAGATATGAGGAACAACAAGCAATGGATCTCCTCTGAGCTTTTTGAAAGCATCAAACAAACCATAGAGAAAAAACAGCAGGTTATGCTTTTTCTAAACCGCAGAGGGTATGCACAACTGGCAATTTGTAAAAAGTGTGGATATAAAATTTCCTGCTTAAATTGTGCTGTTTGGCTTACATATCACAAGAAAAAAAATGCTCTTTTGTGCCATCATTGCTCTTATCAATTAAAACTTCCAGAGAAATGCTCTAATTGCCAAAGTGAACAGCCATTGTCCCTCTACGGCATAGGAATTGAAAGGTTGCTTGAAGAAATGGTGAAATTAATACCAAACGCAAAAACTGCGATGATAAGCAGCGATCAGAAGTCGGTTAGTAACATCATTGATTTAGTGTTAAAGGAAGAGGTGAACATTATAATCGGCACACAGATAATTGCTAAGGGGCACAATTTTCCTAAATTAACTTTGGTTGGAGTAATAAATGCAGATTTGAGCCTCGAAAATTCTGATTTGAGAGCAGCGGAAAAGACGTATCAATTATTGCACCAAGTTGCAGGCAGATCAGGAAGGTTTAATGAAAAAGGAATGGTAATAGTGCAAACCAATAATCCTGAAAGTTCAATAATAAAAGCATTGCTGCATCAAAAAAGGGACTCATTTTATGAAATTGAACTTAAGTCAAGACGTGAAGCCAAAATGCCACCATTTAGCAGATTAATAGCGCTTATCATTTGTGGTAAGAATCAGATTGCAACACAAAAAGCAGCGAATGAAATAGTAAAATCTCTTCTTTGTCATCCAAGTAGCTTAACTACTTGTATCCAGGAAAAAAATGTAGGTGTAGACAAAAAGGAATTTGAAATTCTTGGCCCATCACCAGCAGCAATAAATTTTTTAAATAATAAGTATCGGTATAGGGTATTATTAAAAATACACAATAAGCACAGTCTATCCATACAAAAAAAGCTGAAATATTGGATTAAAAATTGTAACTTGAATTCGAGTATTGCAGTGATAATAGATGTTGATCCTGTAAGTTTTTTTTAACGAGTTCCGTTAAGCCTTCTTGCCAATTACTACAACATTCTCACTGGGAAAAAAATAATCAGGTACAACCATATTTTTTGGTGCAGGACCCCCAATCACTCGGCCTGATGTATCATAATATGAACCGTGGCAAGGACAGAACCAACCATTACCATCTCTTGTAGCGTGGTCAACCGGTACACACCCAAGATGTGTACATATTCCGATCATGATTAACCATTCGTCTTTTCCTTCGTATACTCTCTGCTCATCTAATTGAGGATCCCTCAAGCTCTTCACATTCACAGCTCTTGCAGCCTCAATTTCTTGCTTTGTGCGCCTACGAATGAATACTGGTTTACCTTGCCACTTTACTTTTACTCCATGTCCTTCCTGAATTCCAGACAAATTCACTTCCACTGTGGAAGTTGCTAGAACTTCAGCAGAAGGATTCATAGACTTAACCAGTGGCCAAAGTCCACTTGCAGCTCCTATACCCGCCATAGCGCACGTAGTTAATGTTATAAAATCTCTCCTACTCTTATTTTTAGTAAGATCTTTAACAGGAGGTGTTTTTTTATCCTCTTTGTTTGCCAGTGGTTTTTTATTTTTAGTTAAATTTTTGTCCATTGATCTTTACTTAGCCATAAGTATATGTTTTAATTTAAATACCGCGTATTAATCAACAAAAACTTGCGCTTTTTGTTTAACCTGTACTACAGTTGAGAAGAGATAGAGTTTTCAACTTCAGAAATACTATCTTCAGTGGAATCAGGATCTTCAACTTTTGCTACTGAGACCACCTTTTCTCTACTCTCTGTTTTAAATAGAGTTACTCCCTGAGTGCTACGTCCTGCAATTCTGATATCATTTACTGAAATGCGAATTAACTTTCCTTTATCTGTAATAAGCATTATATTATCACCCTGCTCAACTGGAAAACTAGCAACAACATTACCGTTTCTGTTGGTAGTAAGAATATTGGTGATACCAACACCACCCCTGTTAGTTATTCTATACTCATACGCAGAAGTTCTTTTACCAAAGCCATTTTCAGTAATAGTTAATATAAACTCCTCATTCACTGCAAGTTTTAAGAATAATTCGTTATCTATTCCTAAATCATTCAAAGTCTTTTCCAATTTAGAATCAATAGAGTTATTAATTGCAGTTCCCAGTCTTTTTGCAAGTGGAACTTTTAAGTAAAGTTCTTTTGTTTCTGTTGCTACACCTATCCCATTTAATATGGTCATGGATATCACGCTGTCATTCTTTGCAAGTTTGATACCTCTTACGCCATCTGAATTGCGACTTTTAAATTGACGCACATCACTTACAACAAATCTGATACTTTTGCCGAATCTTGTTGAAAGAAAAACATGATCAATTGCATTGCATACTTTAACCAATATTAATTTGTCTCCTTCATCGAGCTTTATTGCTATTTTTCCATTGCTTGGAATATAGTGAAAATCCGCTAAAGAGTTACGCCTTATGTTTCCATAGGCAGTAGCAAAAACTATGTTTTGATTTTCGTCATTTTCACTTGGCAATGGCATGATATTAGTTATAGTTTCACCATCGCTAAGCGGAAATATGTTAACAAGCGCTCTTCCACGTGCAGTTGGCTCTGCAAGAGGTAACTTATAAACTTTTAATCTATAAACTCGACCAATGTTAGAGAAGAACAAAACGCTAGTGTGAGTATTTGTCACAAATAATTCTGTAATTACGTCTTCTTCTTTTAATCCCTGTCCTAGCTTTCCTTTTCCACCACGACGCTGAGTTCTATAATGAGAAAGCTTCACACGCTTGATATAACCATTCATAGTTACGGTTATCACCATATCCTCTTGTGGAATTAGATCTTCAGCTTCAATGTCCGTATCTGACTCCTCTATTGAGGTTTTTCGCGGCACAGCAAATCTGTTCTTTATTTCTTGTAGATTGTTTTTTATTTCCTTCATCAACTTCTCTTCTGAGCCAAGAAAAGCGATATATTCTTTTATCAGGTTGATCATTGAACTTAGCTCAGCTTCTAATTTGTCTTTTTCAAGGCCTGTTAAACGCTGCAGTTTCATATCAAGGATAGCTTTAATTTGTAGTTCAGTTAATCTATACACTCCATCTTTCAAAAAGCTTGCGCTATCTGAAATCAACTCGATAATAGTATTGATTTCATTCGAAGTTTTCCATTCTTTATTTAAAAGTTCTCTACTTGCTTCCGCAGGATCTTTTGCACCGCGGATGATTTTTATCACTTCATCTATGCTGAGGACCGCAATGTAGAGCCCTATATATATATGAGCTTTTTCCCTCGTTTTTCTTAGACGAAATTCTGTTCTCCTGATTAATACTTCTTTTCTAAAATCAACAAAAGCAGCTATGATTTCTTTCAATGACATCAAAGCAGGCCTGTTGTTATTGAGCACTAAAGTGTTAACACTAAAACTACTTCTTAGTGGAGTTAGCCCCAATATTTGATTAAGTATAAAACTTGCTTCAGCATTTCTTCTGAGGTCAATTACTACTCTAATACCAGACTTATCGGACTCATCCCTAATTTCTGTTATACCATCAATTCTTTTTTCTTTTACAAGCTCACCTATCTTCTCAATTAATTTGACTTTATTTACCTGGTAAGGTATTTCATCAATCACTATTGCTTGCCTATCTTGTGGCAGATCTTCTATATGAGTCTTGCCTTGCACAACAATTGATCCACGACCAGTTGCAAATGCTGATCTTATTCCAGACCTTCCAAGAATTGTTCCCCCAGTTGGAAAATCCGGCCCTGGCATCACTTCAAGTAACTCATCCAAAGTAACTTCAGGATTATTTACATATAATATACAAGCATCTATTATTTCTCCAAGATTATGAGAAGGAATATTGGTTGCCATACCAACTGCAACACCACTTGCACCGTTTACCAATAGATTCGGAAACTCTGCAGGCAGCACAACTGGTTCTGTTTCATTTCCATCGTAGTTTGGCCTAAAATTAACTGTATCTTCATCAATATCATTCAGTAAAAAGTGCGACACTTTTTGAAGTCTTGCTTCTGTGTATCGCATTGAAGCTGGTGGATCTCCGTCTATCGAACCAAAGTTACCTTGCCCATCAACAAGTGGTAAAAGAAGAGAGAAATCTTGGGCCATTCTAACCAAGGAATCGTAAATAGCTGCATCACCATGTGGGTGATATTTCCCCATTACATCCCCAACTATACGAGCTGCCTTTTTATATGGCTTACCGGCATCGAATCCAGCTCTTGACATTGCATATAATATGCGCCTGTGAACAGGTTTAAATCCATCCCGCACGTCAGGTATAGCCCGGCTTATGATAACGCTCATTGCGTAGGAGAGATAAGAATCTTCCAGCTCTTTTACTATTGAGATTGGTACTATATTATCCTGCATTTTTTATACTTTAATTGAAGTAATTAATAATACTAACATTCAGTTAAGCAAATGGGCAATGACAGACTTGAACTGCCGACCTCCTCGGTGTAAACGAGATGCTCTACCAGCTGAGCTAATTGCCCCTTTAGATCTAATTCTATAGCTCAATATTATTATTGTAAACAAAAATAGCAATAAATTGTATCCGTTCAGCAGAGTGGCAAAATAGGTAGACAAGGTGATCTAAAAAGATAATCATAGAGTAAATGTGAGGTAAGTCCTTACAATAAATGGTGTCATCCAAGTAGCCGACACTGGGATGGCTTTGTTGCATCGCTCAAGTGAAAAGAACTGGCAGTTACTGACAAAATTCATTATAAATGGCCATTTAACTGTTGAAGAAAAAATATG
>NZ_JAPQLE010000186.1:0-1370 GCF_028982185.1 Wolbachia endosymbiont of Drosophila baimaii
TTTTCATTAAAAGACAAACGCAGAAGGGCTAGAGTATCCACTTTAACCTCTCTAAATTTGCTCACAATCTCTTAACTTGACGCGTATGGTAGACGCATCATTGTGACGACGAAGTTCAATATATCTTGCTTTTTTCTTATCTGAATAATCTTCATCATATAAGTTAGTCTGAGAATATAAGCCTTCAAACTCAACTCTCATATTTTTGAATAAATACCCTATTGCAGCACTACCGGCAAACCCTGGAACATATTTAGGACTGTATCCAGCTTCAATTCGCTCCTTCTTATTAAAACTAAAAACCCCCTCTGTTATATTGTCACCTGCATCTTCTTTTCCTTCTAGAGAACCTATTGCATTGAAGAATGCTCCAAATAGTTAGCTTTGATGTAAACATTCTCTAAGTTATTTATTTTATCATCGTAAGATAAGCACCTAAATGAAAAAGTTAGCAAAACCAATAGATATGTGAATTTAAATCTTTCGCCCACCACAAAGCCTCCCTGCATAACTTATCATTCCATTATCATAGTATACTTCTATTTTTTATGATAGCAACTTTTTATTGCGCTCAATCGTTTTAGATTTATAATGAAAGTATTGTAATTTAAAGCAAATCAATGACTATTGCAATTCACGAATTAGAGAGGATCATCAAACAATCGTTCCCCGACGCTGATATAAAAATTCATGATCTTGCTGGAGATGATGACCATTATCATTTAAAAATAAACTCCAAGTGTTTTCTTGGAAAGACAAAAATAGAACAGCATAAAATGGTATATAAAGCTCTGGAAGGTCAGTCTATACACGCCTTGCAACTGGAAACTAATACTTAAAAATAAGGTGAATTTATGAGCAATTTTGAACAAATAAAAAAAGATATAACAGAAAATGATGTGGTATTGTATATGAAAGGCACTTCTGATTTTCCTCAATGCGGATTCTCTGGACTCGTCGTGTCAATCCTAAAAAAATTGAACGTGAAGTTTAAGTATATTAACGTGTTGGAGAATGATGAAATACGTGAATCTATAAAAAAGTTTTCTGATTGGCCAACAATTCCACAATTATATATAAAGGAAGAGTTTATTGGTGGTTGCGACATCACTCGCGAGATGTACGAAAAAGGCGAACTGCAAAGTTTATTGAAGGAAAAAAAAATTATTGCGGAATAAGTACCAAGAAACCAGTGCCCAGACGCTGGATAACGTAGTATAGCTATGAAAAAGGATCTTATGTCTTAAACCGTATCCGTTCAGGGGAGCGGCAAAATAAGGTAGACAAAGCAAGATAATAAAGATAATCATAGAGCAAAAGTGAGGTAATGTGGTAAACCTTTGAGAACTCTGCAAAAATTTACAGCAAAA
>NZ_JAPQLE010000187.1:0-2337 GCF_028982185.1 Wolbachia endosymbiont of Drosophila baimaii
AAAACATTCCTCTATTCGAATCCTTTCGTCGTGCTGTTGATTCTGCCTTCCTATGACCTGTTCGGACTATTATGAGAAATGCTATATCTTGCATATCACCGATGATGTTGTATCATTTTTATCAACAAAAGTATTTGCAGCATTTGCATCAAATACAAAGGAGAGAATTAAAGCCACAAGTAGAAGAAAATTTTTCATTACGCCTCCGATAATTTCTATTTAATGCTGAATTATCCTTCACTTTGATTAAATTTAAGTAAATGGTGAGGATTTTTTGCTTAAAAGTATCCTTTATTTCATTTAGAATACTTTTCTTGGTTCGTCTATATTACAGTGCTACAGAAATTTTACAGCATCGTTTATTGCCTTTATTGTGCTTTGATTGACACAATTCATAATGATGGAGTGGAGCATGCAGGGTATTTATCATTTTTAATTCTGTTATCAATATTTCCTTTTCTCATCGTTTTAATGGCTGTGGCGTCAACATTCGCAAATTTTTTAGACCAGTACAACATTGGCTGGGTATTTATCATTGATAACATGCCACAGGATATTTTATCATCTTTGATGCCGCGTATTAGGGAGATAATATCAGGCCCGCCGCAAAGCTTACTAACTTTAGCAATTGTAGGTGCTGTTTGGACCGCTTCATCGACAATTGAAGGGCTTAGAACAATACTCAATAAGGCCTATAAAGTTCCGGTTTCGCCGCCTTATATATTAAGAAGAGTACTAAGTATATTACAATTTTTAGTAATCACGCTTATTATAACTCTAACTATAGTGTTTTCTACACTAGTACCAATGCTAATTGATTTTTCCTATCAGGGGCTAAGTTATACTAGGTATTTACTTATTGAATTTGTACTTTTCACAGTAGTCTCTTGGCTATATTTTATGTTACCAAACATAAAACAAAATTTATCAGACGTATTTCCTGGATCTTGTGTAGCTGTTATTCTTTGGACGATTTCTGCTTCAGCTTTTAAGCAATACTTAAAAGCTTCCTTTGACCAACTGGATTTGATATATGGAAGTTTAGGTGGTGTGGTAGTGTCATTACTATTTTTTTATATGCTAAGTTTGATTTTTATATATGGAGCAAAATTCAATTTTCAGCTAAAATATTTCAATGGATCTCGCTAAGGAGAAAGAAATGGGTAAGTTAGAAGGTAAAGTAGCTTTAATCACCGGAGCTTCAGGTGGAATAGGCCCTGCTGTTGCAAAAAGGTTTATAAGAGAAGGTGCATGTGTGATTCTGATTTCAAGATCTCTTGATAATCTCAAGCCACTATATAATGAAATTGAAGAGCTTGAAGAATTTAAAGAAGGCTCTGTGAAACTAATTCAGCTTGATCTTTTAGACTTTGAGAATGTAAAGATACTGACAAACATGATAGAAAGCCTGAAATTATCAGAATCTGGAGCACTTGATATATTAGTTGCGTGTGCTGGAATTTTAGGCAAACTGAACCCTATTCACGACTGTGAGATTGAAGAGCTACAGAACGTAATGAATACAAATTTTACTGCCAATTGGTACTTACTAAAAAACTTAGATCCAATGCTAAAAAAGTCTAATGCTGGAAGAGCGATATTCATGACATCAGAGGTGACACTTTCTCCTTCCTCTTACCCATATTGGATGCCGTATGCTGCAAGTAAAGCTGCACTAGAAATAATGGTGCAAATATATGCATCTGAAACAAAGCATACAAAATTATGTGTAAATGCTGTATACACGGAAGGACCTGTGGGTAGTGAGCAGGCATTTCCTGGATCTGAATTTGTGTCACCTGATGAACTAACAGACAAATTTGTGGAGTTAGCTTCTGAAGATTGCAGCGCATCAGGACAAATCTTACCGCTCAGCAAATCTCCCGAATAAATTACCATAGTATCTGCAAAGATACCGTTAAGCCCACAACTGTATGAACATTGTGATTTGAGAGTAATCTCCACTAGGAAGGATGTCATCCCAGTGCCTCTATGGTGTCATTCCAGTCTGGAATCTAGTCTTTATTATGCAGCCACTTATTTAAAGTTAAGTTTTCTGGATCCCAGTGTCTGGGCACTGGGATGACACCTCTGGGCACTGCCGTCATAAAGGAACCAGTGTCAGCTACTTGAATGACATCATTTGCTGTGCAATTTACCTTCAAAAATGAATGTTTGTACAGCTGTGTGTCAAGCACTGGAATCTGCCACGCAAATTGCAATGTTCGTACAGTTATGCGTCAAGCCTAAAAGTATAGCATTTCTCATAATAGTCCGAACAGGTCATAGGAAGGCAGAATCAACAGCACGACGAAAGGATTCGAATAGAGGAATGTT
>NZ_JAPQLE010000188.1:0-543 GCF_028982185.1 Wolbachia endosymbiont of Drosophila baimaii
GGACCATTCTCGTACCACTTTTCTATGGCTTCGTTGATATAATGAAAAATATTTCCTCTTTTTTCTAGAAATTTGTTATATTCGCTATGGCTACTGACCCTCATTTTTTGTGGCATATTTTTTCTTTCAAGGTTAAATGGCTATTTTATAGTGAATTTTGTCAGTAGCCACCAGATTTTTTCAGTTGCTATGCAACAAAGCCCACTGGAATCCAGACTTTAATTGTTATACTTGTAAATAAGTCTGGAACGTTCATCTCAAAATGTAGTATTTGTGTTGAAATAGCTCAACTGGATTCCAGCGTCACGCGCTGGAATGACACCTTTGTGTTTGCATAGCTGTACGAACATTGTGATTTGAGAGCAATCTCCACAAGGGAGGATGTCATTTCAGTGCCCAGACACTGGAATCCAGGAAAAAGAATGGTGTCATCCAAGTAGCTGACACTGGAATGGCTTTGTTGCATCGCTAGCTATGATGGATTAAAGATAAAAAAGGTGGAGAATATCAGTAGCTTATTATTCTGGTATTTATAACAAGAAC
>NZ_JAPQLE010000189.1:0-568 GCF_028982185.1 Wolbachia endosymbiont of Drosophila baimaii
GGAGAGGCTATAGACTTATTGCAGCAGATGGTTCTGGTATGAGATTACCCAGCTCTGGGGAAATTGTATCCGAGTTTGAACCAAATGGAACAACAGGCACCATTGGCAATTTGTTTGTTGATTTGTGTACTTCGCTGATTTGCAGTGCTCGTCTTGCAGCTTGGAATATAGGTGAACAAACGTTGGCGGCAGAACAATTACCCGAAGTTATCACTCAAATGCGTTTATTAAATCAAGAGAAATTATTATTTATCTATGATCGTCTTCAGTAAAATTCATTCAGCAGCATTATGATTTGGAAGTAGATTTTATTTTTTGCTTGCAAAAAAGAAATTATAGTAAGCTATGGGAACGCTGGCGAATTAGATTTTGATTTTATATTAGAAAATGAAAAGCTAAAAAATAAAATGAAAGGACAGAAAGTAAGAGTTATAGTGCTGACATTAGCCAACTGAGAAACAGAGTTTTTGACCGAGACTTTGGAGCAAAGCTTATGTGTTAAGGTGGCACATAGAGGAGTGCTATAAACGACTCAAAGTAGGAGCAGAGTTAGAGAATTTTTCTGGAG
>NZ_JAPQLE010000190.1:0-592 GCF_028982185.1 Wolbachia endosymbiont of Drosophila baimaii
GGTTCTCTCACTAAAAGTACATCTGGGAGAACTTATACCTTATTATTCTATCTCTTTCATACCTTTATTTCCTTAACTTGACGCGTATGGATGCGTCTACTGGAGCGGAATGCAATTCACCTTGGAGAAGTGGAAAGGTTGATATTCACATTCAAGAAAATTGTAGTGTTGAAGCAGAGTTCAGAGCTGCATTTAAGATGAAAAATGAAGGTTTTAATAACTTAGCTGGAATGGTCAATGTATATCGTGATTTTAATATAGCAAAAATGCCATTCACCCCATATGTTGGTATTGGTGCAGGTGTAACTAGGGTTAAATTTCTAGGAAAAACCAGATATGCCTTGGCTTACCAAGCAAAACTTGGTATCAATCACCAACTTACAGCACAAACTCAAGCATTTGCTGGTTTACGCTATTTTGGTATCCTTGATAACCAATTTAAAGATATTGTACCAGGAATAAAGATACTAGCTGGTGAAGGATATATTCCTGCCGGTGGAGGAAGTATAGCACTTCTCATAATAGTCCAAAAAAGGTAAGATATGGATTTATAGTAGTGATGGTAAGCATGCCAGCAGCATATAGTTATGAC
>NZ_JAPQLE010000191.1:0-1949 GCF_028982185.1 Wolbachia endosymbiont of Drosophila baimaii
TTGAGATAGCTTCATAAATTTATTGTGCGTTACCTACTATCCGAAGAGCGATGCAACAAAGCCATTCCAGTGTCAAGCACTGGAATGACACCCTTCCGATGGGAACTGCTCTCAAACTACAACAGCATGAGTAGCTATAGAAGCTTTAATGATACAAGAAAAAATAAACAGCTATCATTTTTTTAGTAATTAAGTAAAATAGAGTGAAAGATTGCGAGGAAGTTTTGAAAAATAAGATAAAAAAGATAGTAATTTCAGGAAAGGAAGTGTGGCCAATCATCGAGGGCGGCAAAGGCATTGCAGTTAGTGATGGAAGATCAAGCGGAGCATTTGCTGCAGCAGATGCTGTGGGTACATTTTCTGGTGCAAATGCTAAGCTTATTGATGATAATGGCGAGTTAGTGCCACTAATTTATAAAGGCAAAACAAGAAATGAAAAGCATAGTGAATTGATTGAGTATAGTATTGAAGCTGGAATTAGTCAGGCAAGAATAGCAAATGAAATATCAAAAGGTCATGGAAGAATACACATGAATGTACTTTGGGAGATGGGAGCAGCAGAACGCGTGCTTCATGGCATATTAGAAGGAGCGAAAGGTTTGATTCATGGTATTACCTGCGGTGCTGGTATGCCTTATAGGCTTGGAGAAATTGCAGCTAAATATCAGGTTTATTATTACCCTATTATCTCATCGGTGCGTGCTTTTAAAGCATTATGGAAGCGTGCTTACCAAAGAATATCTTCCTATTTGCTTGGTGGAGTAGTGTATGAAGATCCATGGCTTGCTGGAGGGCACAATGGACTGAGTAACAGTGAAGACCCAGAGCTACCACAGGCTCCATTTGAAAGAGTTGCAGAGCTTAGATCTTTCATGAACGAGATCGGTCTTTCAGAAACACCAATTGTTATGGCAGGAGGAGTGTGGCATTTGAAAGATTGGGAACATTGGTTTGACAATCTGCAAATTGGACCAATAGCTTTTCAGTTTGGCACTCGTCCACTTTTGACGAAAGAAAGCCCAATTTCTGCAGAGTGGAAAAAGAAGCTACTCACTTTAGAAGAAGGTGATGTATTTTTAAATAAATTCAGTCCAACAGGGTTTTACTCATCTGCAGTAAAAAATAACTTCATACGTGAGTTGCAGGAACGGAATTCACGTCAAATAAAGTTTTCAGAAAATGCTAGCAAAGAATTTAATAATGAATTTGCAATGGGTAGCAGAGGTAGAAAGATCTACCTTACTGCAAAAGACAAAGAACTGGCAAATACATGGACTAAAGCAGGGTATACAGAAGCAATGAAAACTCCAGATACAACTGTTATTTTTGTGACGCCAGGCAGGTTTGCAGAGATAAGACAAGATCAAATCAATTGTATGGGATGCTTAAGTCATTGTTTGTTTAGCAATTGGAAAGATCATGGTGACCATTCAACAGGACGAAAGCCAGATCCGCGTAGTTTTTGCATACAAAAAACACTGCAAAACGTTATACACGATGGTGATATTGAGAACGAACTCATGTTTTCCGGGCACAATGTGTACAAATTTAAGCAAGATCCATTTTATGAGAATGGCTACGTACCGGCAGTAAAAGAACTGGTGGAAAGGATATTGACTGGGTATTGAGTCAGCAGTGGCCTGAAAAGTCCATTTTTCACTTTATAAAATGTTTATATTTTACTACCTACTTTATTTGAATAAGTTCTTCTGCCACACTTGAACGAATATCAAAAAAGATTGAATATTTGTATAGAATAGTGTATAATTATTAATCTTTTCTCAGTATTTTTACTATGGCTTTATCTAAGTTTCTTGACCCTAAGCTGGATTTAACCTTCAAAAAAATATGTAGGGTCGAGAACTGGCGCGCCTACTTTAGGGTTTGGTGGCTGATCCATTGTTTTCACAATAGGCCTCAATCCAAATTCCCATGTTAACGTTTCCAGC
>NZ_JAPQLE010000192.1:0-637 GCF_028982185.1 Wolbachia endosymbiont of Drosophila baimaii
ACTATAACGGTCCTAAGGTAGCGAAATTCCTTGTCGGGTAAGTTCCGACCCGCACGAAAGGCGTAACGATCTGGGCACTGTCTCAACGAGGGACTCGGTGAAATTTAAATACCCGTGAAGATGCGGGTTACCCGCGACAGGACGGAAAGACCCCATGGAGCTTTACTGTAGCTTGATATTGAATGTTTGTGCTGCTTGTACAGAATAGGTAGGAGACGTAGAAGATTGGACGCTAGTCTAGTCGGAGTCGCACGGTGGGATACTACCCTCGTTGTATGAACATTCTAACACTGGTCACTCAACGTGATCGTGGACAGTGTCTGGCGGGCAGTTTGACTGGGGCGGTCGCCTCCTAAAAGGTAACGGAGGCGCTCAAAGGTTTGCTCAGAATGGTTGGAAATCATTCGTAGCGTGTAAAGGCATAAGCAAGCTTGACTGCGAGAGCTACAACTCGAGCAGGTACGAAAGTAGGACTTAGTGATCCGGTGGTTCCGCATGGAAGGGCCATCGCTCAACGGATAAAAGCTACCCTGGGGATAACAGGCTCATCTCCCCCAAGAGTCCACATCGACGGGGAGGTTTGGCACCTCGATGTCGGCTCATCGCATCCTGGGGCTGTAGTCGGTCCCAAGGGTTG
>NZ_JAPQLE010000193.1:0-4321 GCF_028982185.1 Wolbachia endosymbiont of Drosophila baimaii
TGTAAAATTATTAAAGATTACGGAGGAAATATGCTATTTTGATTTGTGTAAAAATTATTGTTGACTTATGTGCAATTAGAGAACTATTGCTGCAAATTGATGTTTTTATCAGTCTTCCAGGCTTGGTTTTTCTTTTACTTTTTTAAGTCTTTCTTTATTTAGTATGGAGCTTATCTCTTCTACACTTTTATCAATATCATCATTGATTATTACATAATCATATTTATCACGTTTGCTTATCTCTTTTTGAGCTTCGGCTAATCTGCGCTCTATTTCGCTCGCATCATCACTATTACGCTTTTGCAAACGCAACCTAAGCTCTTCCATTGAAGGAGGAAGTATAAAAACACTCACAACTTTTTTTCTCATGAGCTTGAATAAGTGAAATGCTCCTTGCCAGTCTATGCTTAGTAAAACGCTTATTCCACTGCTCAGGTTTTGCTCTATAAAATCTCTTGGTATACCATAAAAATTCTCAAAAACTTTGGCGTATTCAAGCATCTGACCAGCTTCGCATAACTCGTGAAATTTTTCTTCGGTAACGAAAAAATAGTCTTTTCCATTTATTTCGCCGGGGCGAGGCTTGCGCGTAGTCATAGAAACAGACCTAACTAAATTAATTGATCGCTCAAGTAATTTTGCTGATATAGTAGTTTTTCCAGCTCCAGAAGGGGAGGATAGAACCAATAATACGCCCTCACTTTTTACGGTCATTTTTCTTTGCATTTTTTAACATGACGCTTTTTGGGTCAGAGTTTAAGAAGCTAGAACCTTCTAAATTAGAATTTGATAAGTTGGTGCCAATAAGAGAAGAATTATCAAAGACAGTATAGCGCAAATCGGCTTTTTCAAAATTTGCCTTATTCAAATTAACGTTTACAAACTTTGCTCTACTCAATGTTGAATTAGAAAAATCGGCATTTTCTAAATTCATATTCTTAAATTCAAAGTAAGAATAATTTACATTAAATTTTTCACCCTGTGATATTTTCTCTTGCAAATCTTTAATCGAAGTTATAGCATTTTCTGAACCTGCAAGTTTTTTCTGTCCTTTATTGTCAATCAAAATTGAATTATCAAATTTGCAACCTGTTAAGTGAGCATCAACAACTGAACTTTTATATATGCTTGAAGAGAGAAAAGACATATCACTAATTGTTGAATTGCTCAAATTGCTAAGAAAAAAGCTAGTTTTCCTAAAGGCATTAGCGTGAAGCAAAGAAGATCTGAAATCGATTTCAATAAAATTTGAATTAGTTACTTTTAAATTAGACCAGCTTGAATTATCAGCTAATAAATTAAAGAATGTTGAATTTTCCATTTCACTGGAATCAATATTATGGTGAGAAAGCGTGCTGTTATAAACTTGAGAGTCTTGGATTTTTATCTTATACATTGAAGTTGTAGAAAGGTCTGAATCTTCTATCTTCGCAGAGGTGAATAGTGAATGGTCAAAAAATGAGCCATTCATGTTAGAATTCGCAACTTTAGTATTATGAAACTTTCCGTGACGAATGTCAGCATTAGAGACATTAACTTGATGCAGTTCACTAAAACTAAAATCAATATTGGATAAATCAGCATCCTGAAGATTTGCTTCAGAAACATATGTATGCTTTATCTTGGAACCATTTAGTATAGATTGAACAAAACTTGAATTATCGTCATTCACATAGGAAATTTGTGTGTTGCTTAAATTAGTTTCGTCGAAGTTACTGTTAATTATGATAGAAGAATTAAGGTAGGCAGCGGAAAGATTGCTACCTGTAAAGTCTGATTCTTTTAACTCTGCACCATATATGTTAGCATTTTTTAATGAAGAAAATTGTATCTTTAATTTATATGCATCCACTCCAAAGAAACTTGCATTATCAAGGTTGTTTTTCTGCATAACAGTATCGCTTATTTCACTATCACTAAAATTTACGTGGCTAACATTCGAGTTTGATAAGTTGGAGAAATTCATTTTCACATTCGAGAAATTAGTATGCAAACCAATTACGTTGTGCATACTCACTTTTTTGAGATCGGAACTGATAAAATCAGCATAACTAACATTAGACCGATCAAATACGATATCTGTTAAGTTTGCAGAAACAAATTTTGTAAAACTCAAATTTGTATCTTTTATTTTAATGCCATGTAAATTAGCATTGGAGAAATTAGCACCACGTAAATCAACATCAATGAAAGACACGTCGGATAAATCGGTGTTAGAAAAATCAGCACCAATCAGACTTACTCCATCAAAAACAGATTTACTTAGGTACAGTTGGTTAAAATTAGCTCCATTTAAGTTAGAACCAAAACCTTTCTTAAAATCTTCTGGCACGCCCTCTTTGTGGCACTGCACCAAAAATTCAGCAAAGTCTTTTTTACTGTAAGATACGTATTTTGCATCACGCAAAGCGTTTAAAAAATCACTAATCTGATTTTTTTTATCATTTATTTCGTTTCCATAACATAAATGACCAACTAAAATTAATATCAAAAATCTAATCATCTTGCTTATCGCACTGTATTTCTTTCGTTTTCACAGCCCAATCGTACATTGCTGAGCTTTCTTTATTGTCTATTTTTCTATCCTCCAAAAGATGTGGCATCATTTCGGCAATCGCATTTATTATATTGATCTGCTTTTTTTCGATTGCTATATCAATTGGAGATTGAAAATTATTGTTAACTACTCTAAGATCAGCACCTTGTAATAAGAGAAAGCGCACTATGTCTACCTCACCTTGTTTAACTGAATAAATGAGAGGAGTATCACCCAATTTATTTCTAAACCTTAGTATCTCTTGAATTGTTAATCCAATTTTTTCTAGCTTACTTATTACTCCTCTTAAGCAAGTTAAGTTGTTCTTCTTAATGCAGTAAAAAAATTGCTTACTGTAATCATCAATAAACACAGTTGTAGGAAGATGCTCATTAAGGCTATCATATTGTCGTTTATATATTGACTTGCTTTGTATGTCTTTATGACCCCATTCTTTTATTGGTTCTCTGTTTAGCCTTGTCCATTTTTGTAAACTTTTCTTTTCACTTTGCTCTTCTTCATCTTTTTTAGTTATAGGTTTTACTCTATTGCGGTCCTTGGAATTACTGTTTGTTTCTTTCACTTTTTTTTCTTCAAACTGACTCTCTACTTTTTCTTTTTTTTCCTCTAATAATTGACTCGCATCACTTTTTGAAAGTTCATTATCTTTTATATCAATCTTCTGATCAGCTTGTAGATTTTTTTGCGGGTTAGCTGTATTCTCATTTAAATCAGCACTTAAAGGCAAAGGCTCTGGTTTCAAATCTTTATTCACTTCTTTATTGGCCACATTTGGTAAATTTTGAGCAAATTTGTCTGTGCTTCCTTCTAGCTGGTCATTTGGCAAATCTTTATCAATCCTTTCACCTTCACTTATAGTTTTTTCAACCACGGAAGCTTTGTCCTCGTTGTGTTGCAGTTTCTCTTTATCGGTAGTGCCGTCTAATCTTTTGCTCTCAGCCTCTTGTGTTTGTTTAGCATCGACGTTGCTTTTTAACTCATCTTTTTGATTTGTGCTATCTTGCTCCCTTACACCTACATTTTCGTTTTTATGAACTGATTCAATTTTCTTTTCTTCAAATTGCTCTACAGCAAATAGGCTCAGTGATCCGAATACAACAGCTAATAATATAAAATATAAAATATTTTTCATAAATATCCCAAGCATAAGCTTAATTAAAATGATACTATAATCAAATGATTAATCTACAGTAAAAAATGCCTTAGGATTTAATTTATAAAAAAACAATAGATTTTTTGTATCTGTTCAGGGGCATCGCAAATATTGAAGCAAAGTGGTCAGTGCTTACTGTACGAACATTGTGATTTGAGAGCAATCTCCGCTAGGGAGGATGTCATCCCAGTGCTCCTTTCTCGTCATCCCAGTGCTCAGACACTGGGATCCAGAAAAAAGAATGGTGTCATGCAAGTAGCCTCCTCCTCCTGTCATCCCAGTGCCCAGACACTGGGATCCAGAAAAAAGAATGGTGTCATGCAAGTAGCCTCCTTCTCCTGTCATCCCAGTGCCCTGACTACTTGGATCCAGAAAAGTTTGCTTGTAAGCAAGCAAACTAGCATAGGAAGTGGTTACAACATTTTCGATGAGATTATATGGAAAACTGGATCCCAGTGTCTGGGCACTGGGATGACAAAGGAGGACATTATTCCAGTGCCAAGCACTGACCATTTGCTGTGCAATTTATAGCATTTCTCATAATAGTCCGAACAGGTCATAGGAAGGCAGAATCAACAGCACGACGAAAGGATTCGAATAGAGGAATGTTT
>NZ_JAPQLE010000194.1:0-5318 GCF_028982185.1 Wolbachia endosymbiont of Drosophila baimaii
TAAGTCATAACTATACGCTGCTGGCATGCTTACCATCACTACTATAAATCCATATCTTACCTTTTTTGGACTATTATGAGAAGTGCTATACTAATAAAAGTTTAAATTATTTTTGAAGAACTTATTCTACTGAATTCGTTACTTCGTGCTAAAATAATGGACTCCATCATTCAACAGCAATTACAGTATGTTTACCCTTTTTCTTGTTATTTTTCTAATCTATAGCTAGCGTTCAAAACCATATTCGAAAATACGTTTTCGGATTTTTTTTAATGCTGTTTATTTCATCCTCAACATCGTCTCTACCTTTATGAACTAAGTAGCAGCATTAAAAATTATAACGTACCCCTATCTCTAGAGTTGCATCTGGTATTTGTTTTGCTTTTATACCACTTAGTTGCCCACCCATGGTCATACCAACTGCACCAATTATCTGCGAAGTAATTTCATAATCAACACCTAACTTTAGTTTATAGGAAATAGAACTCAGTATTTTATCTACTACAGATGAACCAGCAGCTTCACCACCTGATTCTGGAGCACCTTGTGTTTCTTCTTCCTTTTCTTTTTCTTCTTGTGAACTATTGCCATCACCATCAACTGTATCACTAACACCAAAGCCAAAAGGTGTTATTTGGAGATATCCTCCTAAACCTCCGCTGACATATAGCTTAACGGGATCAATATCAAGGTCAGGATAGAAGCGGTAGTTTGCCAATAAGCTAGCTCCTATGCTCTTTAATGACTTAATATTACTGAGAACCTCAAGTTCAAATTTAGAGTTTTGGTCATAATGGTAACCAAGAACAACACCAGGTTTCATTTTAAAGCCACCACCCCAACCAGCACCAAAGTTTAAACCTGCATAGTACTTATCTTCTGACTTACTTGCACTATTACTAGCTGCACCTGCTAGAGATGAAGTAAGCAACACAGCCAAAACGCACAATCTCTTTATTTTCATATAACTCCTCATACAAAAAAATATATAATGCATAAGTATATATCCTTTATATTAAAAAAGATATAACTACATGTCAAAAAAAGTATAGCCATAAAATCAGATTATATAAAACGTACTACTCAGGTCTTTTATATAACTATATTTACTATCTTATTTGGTACAGCATATACAGTGCGAACTTTGCTTTGATCGATCTTACTGGACACAGAGTCTATCGCTATTTTCTTCAATTCTGCTTGAGGTAAGTTAATTGCCACCTTGATTGTTGTACGTAATTTTCCATTGATTTGCACTGCTATAGTTACCGTATCGTCAACTAATAATGATTCATCAGCTTTTGGCCAAGGTTGACCTCCTATTCCTTGCCATAGGCTTTCAGCTAGATGTGGTATGAATGGTTCGATTATTCTGATTAATATACATATACCTTCATCAATAAGAGATTTTCCAGTTTTTACGTCTATTTCAGCTATTAAATTCGTCATCTCACGAAATTTTGCCACTACACAGTTTAATCTGCAGTTTTCCAAGTCATCTGTAAGTCCGTGTAAGAGTTTATGAATTTTTTTTCTGTACTCTAGAAGTCCACCCGTAACACTTTCATTATCATAGTGTATATTTACAGGTCTTAGCTGCATGACCATACGCCACAATTTATTTACATAACGAGAACAACCTTCCACACCATCATCGGACCATTCCATATCTTTTTCTGGAGGAGTGTCAGACAACACAAACAAGCGGGCAGTATCAGCACCATACTTTTCTATGATAAAATTTGGATCAACTGTGTTCTTTTTCGATTTGCTCATTTTCTCGACTTTTCCAACTTGAACCTTAGCTCCTTGTGCAATCAACTCTTTTGCTTCTGCGGGAAATAGCCACTTACCATTTTCGTCTTTATAAGTTGCATGGCAGACCATTCCTTGAGTGATTAAAGTAGAGAAAGGCTCTTTAATATCAAAATAGCCACATTTGGTTAAAGCACGGCAGAAAAATCGTGAGTAAAGCAAATGCAGAATTGCATGCTCTATTCCACCTATATAATAATCAACAGGCATAAAACGATTACACGCATCTTTGTCTATTGATTTATCTTCGCTACAGAATGCAGCAAAATACCAAGAGGATTCAAAAAAGGTGTCAAACGTATCAGTTTCACGCTCTGCTTGCTTTCCACATTTTGGGCAATCAACAAATTTCCAAGTAGGATGTTTATCAAGTGGATTGCCACCACTTGTGAATTCCACATCCGCGGGCAGTATTACAGGCAGGTCTTTTTCTGGCACTGGAACAGTACCACAGTCTTTGCAATATATAATAGGTATAGGGCATCCCCAATAACGTTGTCTCGAAATTCCCCAATCGTGCAAACGATAGTTTATTGTTTTTTTGCCTATTTTTTTTTCTTCAAATTTTTTAACTATGGCTTCCTTTGCTTCACTAACCATTAATCCGTTTAAGAATTCGGAGTTAAACATTGTCCCGTCTCCAGTATACGCCTCCTTTGTCATCTGAGTAGCTTGACACTGGGATCCATTGTAAGAATTCTGGTCACGCGCTGGAATGACACCTAAGTGGGCTGAAGAAATAACGGGAATTATCGGCAAATTATATTTCTGTGCAAATTCAAAGTCACGCTGATCATGTGCAGGGCAACCAAAAATCGCGCCTTCCCCATATTCCATCAACACAAAATTCGCTATGTAAAGCGGCAATTCCTTATCAAGAAATGGATGTTTGACGTTTAATCCGGTGTAAACTCCTATTTTTTCATCGTTCTCTCTTTTCGATTTTATTTCTTGGATCCCAGTGTCAAGCACTGGGATGACAACAGAAGAACCATTCTTTAAATCCTGCACAATAGGATGCTCTGCTGCCACTGCACAAAAAGAAGCCCCAAACAAAGTATGAGGATAAGTTGTAAAAACTTTTAATTTCTTATTCAGGCCAACTACTTCAAACTCTATAGTTGCTCCTTCAGATTTTCCTATCCAACGCTCCTGCATTGTTTTGACTTTTTCTGGCCAATTTTTCAAACTTTGCAGGCACTTGAGTAAATCTTCAGCGAAATCAGTAATCTTTAAAAACCATTGGGACAACTTACGTTTTTCAACAACTGCACCTGATCGCCATCCTTTTCCATCAACCACCTGTTCATTTGCAAGCACTGTTTGGTCCACTGGATCCCAGTTAACCCATGATTCTTTTCGATAGGCAAGCCCATGCTTTAAAAAATCCAGGAAAAATTTTTGTTCGTATTTGTAATAGTCAGTCTCACATGTGGAGAGTTCACGCTCCCAATTATAAGAAAGACCTATAGATTTCAACTGTGTACGCATATTATCTATATTCTCTTTTGTCCATGTTTCGGGGCTAATATTGTTATCCCTTGCTGCATTCTCAGCTGGTAATCCAAACGCATCCCAGCCAATTGGATGCAAAACCTCAAATCCATTAGCTCTCTTGTAACGCGCTATCACATCCCCTATTGCATAGTTACGTAAGTGTCCCATATGAATTTTACCAGATGGATATGGAAACATTTCCAACACGTAACACTTTTCTTGTTTACCACTCTTGCTTACAGAAAAATCCCATTTATCTTGATAAAATTTTTCAACACTTTTAAAATCATATTTCATATAAATCCAAATTCAATTACAGTTCATATGCATCAAAGGATCAACCGCTTGGCCATTATGTCGTACTGTGAAACACATCTGTGGATCTTTATCTTGTGTGCTTGATTTACCTGCAGATCCAATTACTTGACCTTGCTTTACTTTATCACCAATTTCAACATGTATGTTTTTTAAATAGGAGTACACAGTCATGTAATTATCTTTGTGTTCCACTATAATTAAATTCCCATACCATCTCAGCCCTTTGCCTACATATATCACTTTGCCTGGTGCAGAGGAAACTACGTTCGTTCCATTTTGAGCAGCAATTTTTATGCCATCCTTACACATTTCATCAGAAGAGGTAGCTGAACCTTTAACTGGCATTACAAATTTACAATTTACCCCCACATTTTGTGTATTATTGTTATCTTTGTATATCCTATTTATGATGGCTTTTCTACTTTCTTTTTGCACTGAAGGCTCCCTAATTAAATGGTACTCTCTTGTATATTCCAGATCTCTTTTTCCGTAAAATTCTTCGCCTTTAAGCAGCACAGGTGCAGGTTTTTGCAGGCCACAGCCTATTAATATTGCTAATAACATAAGAAATAAGGCTATATGCCACATTTTAAACTCTCACAAAACTCCAAAATTTTAGCGAGACGTAGTGTTTCACGCCTGCTTGTTACTTTCCTCGTTATTTATTTTACTAGTTAAATAGTCCCTCAAATCGGTGAGTTCTTGCAACAAATTCTTTGTGACTTTTATATCATTACCAAATTCTTTTTGCACTCCTTTTATTGTATATCCTTTATCATATAGCATGTATTTTACTTTCTTTATGGCCTCTATACACTTGCGATCATATAGCCTTCTTCCTTTACGCTTTGTAGGCTTAATTTGATGAAATTGACCTTCCCAAAATCTCAAAACATGCTGTTCCAAATGTAGCTCTTCAGCTACTTCCCCAATCGTATAAAATAATTTTTCCTTGTTCATTAATTATTGATTGATTTTTTTATAATTTTTGAAGGCCTAAAAGAAACTGAATTTCTTGCCTGAATCATCACTTTCTCCGATGTATTTGGTATATTTCCTGGTCTTTCCTTCTTTTTCTTAACCAAGAATGTTCCAAATGACGATATTTTTACTATTCCATCCTTTACCAAGCTTGTCTTTATTTCGTCCAATATATCATCTATTATCGAAACAGAGTCTTCCTTTGATAATCCTATTTCTTGGTTTATATCTCCAGCTATCGTTGCCTTAGTTACTGTTGTGTCTTTTGTTGTAACGTGATCCATTATTGATAAATATTACAATACGTAAATATAATATAGCAATCGACTCGAGATTCAGCTACTTTATTTTTTAGAGTATGTCTCTTTTGTTGCATAATTTAAAATACCGGCAACTATCAATATCGCAAATATTGCAAAAAGTGCCATTTTATGATCTGTAAAAAGTGCTAACATTGACACTATAACTCCACTGCCAATAAACATAAATCCATTGATAATGGATGATGATGTGCTGATGTATTTTCGTTTCACAATCTCGCTGCCGACAGTAAAATTAAGCATATGTCCTCCCGCAAAAAACCCGAACATTAACATACAAAAGTACACAACGTGGACTGTTATAGCATTTCTCATAATAGTCCGAACAGGTCATAGGAAGGCAGAATCAACAGCACGACGAAAGGATTCGAATAGAGGAATGTTTTT
>NZ_JAPQLE010000195.1:0-3322 GCF_028982185.1 Wolbachia endosymbiont of Drosophila baimaii
TAGCGGGATCTATGTTAAGGTATGACGGTTAAGTAAGGGATCTATGTTAAGAGATACCGCGGCGGTATGACGGTTCGTGACGGTATGACGATTCGCGACGGTATGACAATAAGCTCGTCATCCCGCTACGTGTTAGCGGGATCTATGTTAAGGTATGACGGTTAAGTAAGGGATCTACGTTAAGAGATACCGCGAATGAATCGTGGTATGACGGTGTAGATGATGGTTAAGTATCCCGCTGCTTGTTAGCGGGATCTGGAGATACCGCGAATGAATCGCGGTATGACGTATAGAAACTAAAAAACTTCTTTTTTAAAAAACTTAAGTTATACTTATAAGTATTTGATACTTTTTATAGTGATTATGTCGAGTTTAAGCTGCCTTTATGGTGATAATGCAGAATTTGTGGAAGAAATGTATAGCCGTTATTTGCAGGGTGATAAATCAATCGGGGAGGATTGGTATAGAATTTTTTCAAGCAATTTAGAAGTTAATAAAGCGGAGACCTGCGGTGCACAACATGTAACTAAGGTGGATGATTCAGTTTCTAGTTTAGCAAATTTTTTCAGATCTTACGGTCATTTTTTTGCGGATCTTAATCCGTTATCACCCAATGTGAATAAGGAAGTAGATTATCAGAAATATTCGAATCTATATCCGGCAAGTGACGCTGGAATCTATAGAGATATTTACTGCAAGAACATCGGTTTTGAATTTATGCATATCTCCTCTTATGAGGAGAGGATGTGGCTGCAGGAAAAGATCGAAAATCAAACCTATACGCTGAGTTCACAAGATAAAAAGGAAATACTGAGGCACTTAATTGAATCTGAAATGTTCGAACAATTTCTCCATATGAAATTTCCTGGATATAAACGCTTTTCTATTGAAGGTGGAGAATCAGCTATCGTTGCAATTGAAAAAATCATTAGTGATTCTACGGTTTTTGGTATTGAAGAAATAGTCCTTGGCATGGCTCACCGCGGACGACTCAATGTTCTAACCAAAGTGATGGGGAAAGAATATGCGGCAATGCTATCTGAATTTCAAGGCAATCTTGCATATCCAGGTGGTCTTGAGGTGTCCGGTGATGTTAAATATCACCTTGGTTACTCTTCTGATCAAATACTTGCCAGTGGTAAGAAAATACATTTAAGTTTATGCCCTAATCCATCTCACCTTGAAGCGGTAAATCCGGTTTTGGCTGGAAGAATAAGAGCAAAACAGAATATAAGATCTGTGCTTGGCATATCAATTCATGGTGATGCGGCTTTCATCGGTCAAGGAGTGGTTGCTGAAACTTTAACCTTAAGCAATATTGAAGGCTATAAAGTGGATGGCATTGTGCACATTGTCATTAATAACCAAGTTGGTTTTACTGCTAACCCATGTTGCGCACGATCCTCTTTTTATTGCACTGATATAGCAAAATCAATAGAAGCTCCAGTGTTTCACGTCAATGGAGATAACCAGGAAGCTGTGAGTTTTGCTACAAGTCTGGCGATGGAATATAGGCAGAAATTTAAAAAGGACGTAGTAATTGACATAATGTGCTACCGCAAATATGGCCATAATGAAGGTGATGAACCGAATTTCACTCAGCCACTTATGTATAAGGCGATATCAAAGCATAAAACTCCTGGAACATTGTATGAAGAAAAATTGACTGCAGAGAAAGTATTAGATGGCGATGAAGTAAATAAATTGCGCAGTGAATTCAGGGCAAAATTAGATAAAAGTCTTGCTGAATCAGCGGCTTACACTCCAAAAAAAGCTGACTGGTTCGGTGGAGTGTGGTCAAAATTAAGAAGAGCAAAGCTGAACGATTTGAGCGAATACTACACGGATTCTGGTGTTCCGCCAGATGAGCTGAAAAAATTAGGTGTACATATAAATAGCAACATCCCAAGTAGCTTTAACATTAACAATAAGGTTAGAAAAATACTTGATGGCAGAATAGACAGCATAAATTTTGGTAGTAATATAGACTGGGCAACTGCCGAAAGTCTTGCGTTTGCATCACTGCTCACAGAAAGAATAGGAGTGCGTTTATCAGGACAAGACTCTGGTCGTGGAACTTTCTCGCACCGTCATTCAAGGCTTGTTGATCAGGTAACAGAAGAAGCATTTATTCCGCTAAACAATATAAATGAAAAGCAAGCTCACTTTGAGGTCATAGATAGCGCACTATCTGAGTATGCTGTAATGGGCTTTGAATATGGATATAGTCTTGATTCTCCGTATTCACTGGTGCTCTGGGAAGGACAATTTGGTGATTTTGCAAACGGTGCGCAAATTATGATCGACCAGTTTATCGCATCTGCAGAAACAAAGTGGTTGCGATCAAGCGGTCTAGTTTTATTGCTGCCTCATGGTTATGAAGGACAGGGACCTGAGCATAGCTCCGCACGTATAGAGAGATTTTTGCAACTCTGCGCAGAGGATAATATGCAGGTAGTTAATTGTTCCACTCCGGCGAATTACTTCCATGTCTTACGCAGACAAATGCATAGAGACTTTCGTAAGCCTCTGGTAGTGTTTACACCTAAATCGCTACTGCGCCACAAAAGAGCAGTATCTAACCTATCTGATTTTGAAGGAAAATTCCTCACAGTAATTCCAGAATGTAGAACAGGTTTAGTTTCGAATGATAAAATACGTAAAGTTGTAATATGCAGTGGTAAAGTTTATTACGACATATGTGAAGCACAAAAAATAAACGATATAGCAGTAATACGTTTGGAGCAATTCTATCCGTTTCCTGCCGATAAACTAAGTATTGAACTTGAAAAGTACAAAAACGCTGAAATTATATGGTGTCAAGAAGAACCAAAAAATATGGGAGGATGGTTTTTTGTCAACCCATTGATAGAGGAAGTGTTATCCAATCTCAATATTCAAGCGAAAAGACCTAAGTGTATCGCAAGACCTGCTGCTGCATCTCCTGCATGTGGTTATGCTAGTGTACATGCTCAGCAACAAGAGGAGATTTTGAAGCAAGTTATGCAGGGAATCTAGCACAATTGTGCAAATATTGAAGCGAAAGCTGGCAAGCGAACACTGTTCATCAGATCTTGACGCTGGACACTGCAGCCAGGCGCGATAGAAAACGTATCACACCAATCAAACCTCTTTGATGCTCAGACAAATATAAAAAGACTTTCATTCGTATCTGTTCAGGATAGCGGCAAGACCATAGAGTAAATGTGAGGTAAGACCTTACAATAAATGGTGTCATCCCAGTGCTTGACACTGGGATGGCTTTGTTGCATCGCTAGCTATGATGGATTAAAGATAAAAAAGATGGAGAATATCAGTAGCT
>NZ_JAPQLE010000196.1:0-7772 GCF_028982185.1 Wolbachia endosymbiont of Drosophila baimaii
CATAACTATATGCTGCTGGCATTCAACCTCCTTATCATCATCTATCCTTATCCTATCACATCCGGACTTTTATGGAAAGAGCTATAATTCTCCAGCTAAATGATTTTTAGTGTGGTTTGCATAGGGACCTCCTGCTTAATTGATTAAATTTGAAAGTAGCTATACGGCCAGTAGAATAAGGGCAGTGTGTTCTTTTCTCATCATCTAAGTAGCCATAAAGCGTCATTCCGGTGACCATAGGGTGTCATTCCAGTGCTTGACATACAGCTTTACAAACAAATGTTTGTAAAGGCAGTATGTTAAGTGTTATAGCCGGTTTTGCCTCAAAGACAAAGGCAGTGCCTTGACTACTTGGATCCAGAAAAATTGATTGTGCATTATACAACATTTTCGATCAAAAGCTGGATTCCAGTGTCAAGCACTGGAATGACAGGAGAGGGGTGCTGGGATAACAAGGAGAGAAATACTGGTATGACAAAAATTGGCACTGAGACGATAGAAAAGGAGCACTTATGGAATATGGCTACAAAGGCTTATACTCTTCAATATTGCCTAATTTAGCATCCTCAATACCTGATAGAATCTCTTTAATGATGTTATAGCTTAGCTCAGGGTTATCTTCAACAACTTGACCAATTTTAGCCCAATGCTCGATTTGTTGTGGTACGGAACGATTTTGTAACATGGAATGGGACTGTACTATTTCCTCAAATTCTCCATCAAGACTTACTGTTATATCCATGATATTGTTACTTCTACTTTAAGCCATTATACCATATATTGGAAATTTTTTCAATATAAAATTTTCATCTGGAAATACACACCACAGTTAACTGTGGTGTGTACTGGCTGGCTAGAAAGAAAACTTCACACCAGTAAGAAGGAGAATTCCTTGGTTAGAAGGTGCCTCTTCTGTGGTACTACCTGCTTTTGTAATCTTATGATTTGCGTTTTGTTTCTCGTTAGTCATAAAATAATGAAGAGCTGCGTAAGGAACAAATTTGCTCTTACTGCATGCAGGAGATAGATCATATTGAACGCCAAGTGCGCCATCGTGAAGCATATCTCCATCATTCATTCTGCTACCAAAGTACGTCAAACTTGTGTAGATATTCTCATGTTGATACCCAGCTCCTACGGTCCAATACATGGTGTTTATACTATCTTTACCAAATTGAGCTTCCAGCCCTTTCACTCTCTTGTCATCATCAGTAGTACCTTTACCATCAATTTCCGTATAGATATCACCAACTAATTTTTTAATACCCTTCGGTTGACCAGATTTGCCCAAGTATGCAAAAGAGGCAGCAAATTTTACGCCTTGATCTTCATTAATCTTATAATCAGCGCTTACACCCAAATTAACACCCATCAGGTCATTATACTCCACAAATTCCTTATAAAGATGCTTATCTTTACTTGGTTGCTTTGGAAAGCCATATTCACCAACTGCAGAAGTTTTAACTTTTATGTTATGTTTATCAAAGTCATATTCATATGATGCACCAGCACTTACTATGTGCTCATAGTCTGGACCAACATGCTTTATCTCTTCTTTATGCTTTATCACCTTAGTACCATTTTTATCCTCCTCAAAAGGAACTGTTTCTTTTACAGTAAACAAGCTACTATCATAGCGAGGTGAGTAGCTAACACCAAACCTTGCGCCCATATAATTTGGTGAGTAGTAAGCAACTCTAAACGGCAGTGTAGTCATAACGCCTTTGTTATATTTCCCTGCCATGCGGAAAGAGAATTTTTCACTTTCACTCGAAAAACTTTCAGTGTAAAGACGTGGTGTTACATAAAATGGAAAGCTAGCAGCGCTTCCTTCTAAGTTCACTTTTCTGAACCAGTCACTATCTGCAGCTCCATCAACAGTTGCAATTCTTGTTGCATCAAGTCTCATCAGAGCCTCAGGACCAAATTGGTAACCAAGCTTCACGTCACCATATTTTGAGTTAACAAACACATGCGCACTTCTGCCTTTTGCAGCATAAACACCCTGTGAAGCTCCCTTACCTTCGGTCACTGGAACATGAAACTGCACGTCAGCACCATAAAGAAGACCTAAATCTTCATTCTTATTTTCTGCTCTGAGGTGCAATATCGCGTCAGCAATCATACCCATATCGTTGCTGTAATCACCAATATTTCCTATTCCTTCATAGAATATTGGATTTGCTCCTCTTGTTATATCTGGAGTGGCATTATAATACTCTGTAGATCTGTTTGGCATAACGTTATAACGTTCATACTCTTTACCACTTGGTCCAACTTTACCATAACCTTGAGCATCAACAACACCACCAAAAGTTATTCTTAAATTACTTTGCCCTTGATTGGTGTCGATAATATCAACTCCACCAACTGAAACAACAGGACTTGCCTTACCTTTTTCCTCTGTATTTTTGTTAACAATTTGTACACCCTTCTTTACATCTTTAGCTTCAACTTTAGCATTCTTAGCTTTAGAACGCTTAGTTTTTGAAACTTTACCTTTTTCTATATTAGAATTCTTAGCGTTTAGAGCTTTCGCTTTTGAATCCTCTATAAGCTTTGCTTTTTTCTCATTTGCTAGCCTGATCTCCTCTTTTTTCTTCTGCTCGGCTGCTAATCTTAGCTCCTCTTTTTTCTTAAGCTCTTCAGCTTTTTTTCTTGGATCAGCATTACATATTCTGTCCATCTTTTCTTTCAGTTTTTTATTTGATGTTTTTATAACTTCTGCTTTTCCAGAAGTTTTTGTGCTCTCTTGCTTTTTTATTTCCTTCATACTCTCATCAGGAAAGTCAGCTGCAAAACTGCTGAAAGAACATAAAGTTAATAAAGAAACTAGAGCAGTTCTAGTATACATAGACTTTTTCATGAAGTGCCCCCAAAAAATTTCGAAATCATATCTTAAATGTAAATAGTATAAAAATGTTGAAAATTCAACTTAAAGCAACCTTATAACGAAAATAAAAGTAAAATGCAATACCTTAAAAGCAACTTTCTTAATATGCTCAACGTGTATATTAACCAAAATTTAGTACAGAGGTTCGCTTGTTAGTGCATTATAACTCGACTATTTATTCTATGGAAGTAAAATTTTTCCACCACAAGTTATTTGCCATTCTTCTTTAAATTTCTTTAGGTATTCTTTTTTTTCGCACTCTAAAAGTAGCTCTTCCACACTTTTGTTGTAGCTTTCAGTAGTAATCCTTCCCTGATGATGCATGAACCTTAAGTAAATCAAATAAGTGTTAATTACATCTGTTTCACAATAATCTCGAATCTCTTGTATCTTGCCGCTATCGTATAAGCCCATAACTTGTGACCCATCAACTCCAATCTTACCAGGAAGATTAAATGCTGCACAAACTTCGTTCATTTTTACTCTCGCAGAAGCTCCAAAATCAGAGAGGGATTCAAGCAAATCACAATGCCAATCACTGCTATATCTCTGATTGTAACTATTCCACTTATCGCCAGCTTTATGAAAATATTCTGCTTGAATGCCATGGACCATAGCACGATACTTCAGCACTGGTATATCAAAAGTGCGTCCGTTGAACGAAACTAATCTTGGCTTTTTCTCTGATATGTAGTTAAAAAATCCTTTCACTAGCTCCTTTTCACTGGAATTTAGTGTGCCTCCAGATCTTATTTCTTGCAGTGTGAACACCTCATAACCACTCTGGTAGCTTATATTGCAAAGTAAAAAACTAATAACTACAACAAGGTGAAAAGGCTGACGCAGAAAAGAGTTTTGCCCGTTTGTTATTTCAAGATGATATTTTGTTAATGCATCCCTCTTCTCTTCTACACTACTATCATCACTAATATTGAGTAAATTTTTGCAGGAATTTACATCTGGTATAGTTTCAATATCAAATACCAATAAAGAATTAAGCATTGCCTATATACTCCTCCGGACGGTCGATCCAAGGTCGCACTTTCACAAATAAAAAGAGGTGTACCTTGCACTCAAATAATTTTTCTAGTTCAGCACGCGCTTCGATATTAATTTTTTTAATATTACTGCCATCTTTTCCTAGCACTATTTTCTTATGACTATCTTTCAACACAAATATGATCTGTTTGATGACTAAACTCTTATCTTTTTTTTCCTCAAATTGTTCAGTTATAACAGCTGTAGAGTATGGCAATTCTTCACGCAAGTTCAAGAATAATTTTTCTCTCGTAATTTCTGCTGATAAAAAATTTGTCGAGGAATCGGTTATTTGATCTTCTTCATAAAACCAGGGGCTCACCGATGCAACTTCAGACAAGTAATTCATCAAATCAGAAAGTCCATCATTCTTTAATGCTGATACCATAAAAACCTTTTCAAATTTATAAAGCAAATTCAGATGCTCATGCGCCATCTTTAATTCAGGCCTTTTTACCAAATCAGTTTTATTGATAACCAAAATGCATCTGCCTTTTGTGCGCTGCAGCCGCATAAATATAGTCTTAATTCTTTCTATATTTTTCAAATAATTGCTTACATCAACAAGCAACAAAGTGATGTCACTATCCTTAACTGCCGACCATGCAGATTTGACTAAAGCTTTTTCAAGTTTTGTTTCTGCTGAGAAAATTCCTGGGGAGTCAGTAAAGACAACTTGTGTGTTGTTGCATGTTGCAACACCCCTTATTTGCGTCCTTGTTGTTTGCACTTTAGGGGTGACAATTGCAATTTTCTTGCCTATAATGCTGTTAATTGATGTAGACTTCCCAGCATTTGGTAAGCCAGCTATCGTTACAAATAAGCATTTTTGTTCTTTCACAAAGAAAATTATAAAGAAAACTGAATGTCAGCGTCAAGCTACTTATATGACAAAAAGTCAGAAAATCCATAGGAGGATTTGCTAATGAAGGCTCTTAAGTTGACGCCATTGCCAGAACGACTGCTTGATTTAAGGGTAACGTTTTAACCATAAGGTCACTAACTCCTTAATATGTGTGTTCATAATTTGATTTTCCACGAAAGACATAATAGCAATAACCAGTGTAAGTTAAAATGATTGGTAAAAGCGGTATTATAACAATGAGCATTAAAGATAAACTTGGCCCAGAAGCAGCTGCATCCAGAATGGTATATTGAAAAGGTATAATCCATGGGTAGATACTAATTCCTAAACCTAAATATCCCATAAAAAAAATAGCAATACTGAGAAAGAATGGACGGTACTCCCGTTTAGTATTCTGAAGATCAAACCACAGCATGAAAAATAGCCAAGATGTGAGTAATGGAATAGAAAATAAATAATAAAAATTTGGCATACTAAACCAAAAGTTTTTAATACGTTCATTTAAAAATGGTGTCACTACACTCACTAGTCCCATGAAAATACCTACAAAACCAAGCGTATAAGAAGCAACCTTGCGTGCCCATTCTTGTGTTATATTTTCTGTCTTCATTATGAGCCATGTAGAACCTAAAAGTGCATATCCAAATATCACAGCAACGCCTGTCATTACACTAAAAGCACTTGCCCAATCAAATTGGCCACCAGAAAAGTTGCGTCCGTTTACTTCTACACCATGTATAAATGCGCCTAAAATCATGCCCTGGCAAAATGCAGCACCAAGTGACCCAAAATGAAAGGCATAATCCCATAATTGCCTGTATTTTCCTTCTGCCTTAAAACGAAACTCAAAGGATACTCCGCGCACTATAAGGCCAAGCAGCATAATAATGATTGGAATATAAAAAGCAGGCATTAATATTGAATATGCAAGAGGAAAAGCAGCAAACAACCCTCCACCACCTAGTACCAACCATGTTTCGTTTCCATCCCAAAATGGTGCAATTGAACTCATCATGTGATCACGGCATTTATCTGACGGTGCAAAAGGAAGTAAAATACCAATACCTAAATCAAACCCATCCATTAAAATATACAGTAAAACAGCTATGGCAATTAGTAGTCCCCAGATTAGGGGTAAATTAATTAAGGAAGAAAAATCAAACATGATTGTTGCCCTTTCCAGATGTACCAGCATCAATCACTGAAGCTCCAATACCGTGTTTATAAAATTGCTCTTCTTCTTTAATGACAGGAATTCCTTTGTATATAAGTTTCAGGATATAGTAACTGCCTGCTCCAAATATAAGGGTATACATAACGATAAATGCAATCAAAGACCATGCAACCTGAGGACCGGTAATCGCAGGTGAAAATGATTCAATTGTGCGCATAATTCCATATACAGTGTAAGGTTGACGACCAATTTCAGTAGTGAACCAACCTGCAAGTAACGCTATGAACCCAGACGGCATCATTGATATCCACCATCCATGTAAGAAACAACTTTGGAATAATTTGCCACGAAGATACTGTATAACACTTACTGACCCAATTATGATCATTAAAATTCCAACTCCAACCATTATACGGAAGGACCAGAATACCCATACTACAGGTGGTCTATCTTCTTTTTTCCATTCCTTTAATCCTTTTACTTCTCCTAAAAAATCATGTGTTAAGATCAAGCTGGCAAGATTAGGAATTTTTATCTCGTAGTGATTAATTTCATTTTGCTGATCCGGATAAGCAAATAAAAGTAAGCCAGCCCCTTTTTCGGTTTCCCATATACCTTCCATTGCAGCAATCTTAGCAGGTTGATGCTTTAGTGTATTTAATCCATGCCTATCTCCCATGAACAGCTGAAATGGTGCAGCTAAAGCTACCATAATGGTTGCCATACCAAGCATAATTCTTGCTTGAGGAGCATGTCGTTTTCTCCAAAGATAAAATGCTCCTACACCACCAACCACAAAAGCTGTTGTAAGATAGGCTGCTGTTACCATATGAATAAAGCGATAAGGGAAAGAAGGATTAAAAATAATCTCTAACCAATTGGTTGGATATAGGAGACCATTCTCACCAATCGTGAATCCAGCGGGTGTTTGCATCCAACTGTTGGCCGCAATAATCCAAAAAGCTGAAATAAGCGTTCCCACTGCAACAATACAAGTAGAAGCAAAGTGCATACGAGAACTTACTCTATTCCATCCAAATAGCATAATACTCAAAAAAGATGCCTCCAGAAAAAAGGCTGTTAAAACCTCAAAGGAAAATAGAGGGCCGAGAACATTGGCTATGCGGTCAGAAAAAACCGACCAATTGGTACCAAGTTGATATGACATTACAACTCCAGATACCACTCCCATGCCAAAAGCAACAGCAAAAATCTTGATCCAGAATTTATAAACATCACGGAAACGTGTATCACCAGTCTTAAGCCAACACCATTCCAAAAAGGCTAGAAAACTTGCAAGCCCGATCGTGAAAGCAGGAAATATAATGCGAAAGCCTATTGTGAAGGCAAACTGAATTCGAGCTAGCAGCACAGAACTAAATTCAAACATTTTATCCAATACCCATGTATTACAAATAATAGCCAAATCTACCTATAATTCAATCCATTTTTTCAAAAAATATTTTAACAAGATACCATGTCAACTAGTGACCTTGCTCAGAAAAAGTAGAGAAAAAGTTAAGACGTTTTTGTCATGAGAATAAATTGTGCAGGAATGCAACTGTTCTTCCTTGTCATACCGTCACGGTATCTCCAGATCCCGCTAACAAGTAGCGGGATGACGGTTGTTAGGCTAGCTGTCATCCAAGTAGCTGACACTGGTTCCTTTATGACGGCAGTGCCCCTATGGTGTCATTCCAGTGTCCCTATGATGTCATCCCAGTGCTTGACACTGGGATGGCTTTGTTGCATCGCTACTTATGAAAGGCTAACTATAGTTAGGATTATAAGTAACCTATTGA
>NZ_JAPQLE010000197.1:0-2563 GCF_028982185.1 Wolbachia endosymbiont of Drosophila baimaii
CAATAGGTTACTTATAATCCTAACTATAGTTAGCCTTTCATAAGTAGCGATGCAACAAAGCCATCCCAGTGTCTGGGCACTGGGATGACACCATTCTTTTTTCTGGATTCAAGTAGTCAGGGCACTGGGATGACAGCTAGCCTGACAACCGTCATCCCGCTACGTGTTAGCGGGATCTATGCTAAGAGATACCGCGGCGGTATGACGGTTCGTGGCGGTATGACGTAGAATTTTATAACCCAGTGTCCAATCTGGATTCTAGTTAGCGTTTTTAGTAACTAAGAAAAGTGCTTCCCCCTTTTAGAGCACTTCATATAATAGAATTATATCGCAGTGCATTGCGAAACAAAATTCCCAATACTACAGGAGGCTTTATGAATAAGAAATTTCTCTATTCACCATTGTCAATAAAAAGCATAGGAGAAAACGGTGTATTTTCTGGTTATGCTAGCGTTTTTAATATAGTTGATAAACAAAATGATCTGATATTGCCTGGGGCATTTAAGGAAAATTTAAACAGAAATAAAATAAAACTCCTTTGGCAGCATAATCCTGACGAACCTATAGGTAGCATCATAGATATTTATGAAAATGATGTTGGTCTATATATAATTGCACATTTACTTTTGGGTATTCAGAAAGCAGAAGAAGTGTATTTGATGCTCAAAACTGGGGCAATTAACGGACTTTCCATCGGTTATATACCTATAGAGTATGATGTTGATCATAAAAGCGGAGCTAGAGTGTTAAAACAAGTGGAATTATGGGAAGTCAGTTTGGTCACTTTTCCTGCAAACTTAGCTGCTCAGGTAATCAATGTGAAAAATCAGAACAATGAACAAGAAGTGTTAGCAAGAGCGATAGAAAAAGCAAATGCTGTACTTGCAGACATGTACATTTCTGCTTAAAGTGTATTAGGCGGGCAAAGACTTTACCATAATTTGACACCTGCGTTAGTATTTATTTAACATTTATACTAATATATATAACTTTATTACTATTAAAATTTTCTGTAAATTAAAGTTAAAAAATAAGGTAATTTTATGCTAAATATTAATAATAAGGAAAAAAAATACAGCTGGTCTACTGTATTTGCTTGGTTATATCTAAAAACGATTGGACGAATATTGCCCAAGAGATGGAACAGATGGGCAGAAAATATTTTGTACTACGATAAAACTACTGCAAACAATGAAGTTCAAACTGATGCTTTTAAGACAATAGATGGAAGTGTTCAAGTTGACTTAAAACTTGAAGTTGTAGAGAAAGAGAGCCAAAGTGAAGTAATAAGTAAGGATGGAGAGGTTCAAACTAATAAAGTAACATTTCACGATATAGCAATGCAGACCGAATACGTCGAAACAACGGATAAAAATAGTGATCAAGCACAGCAGATTGCAGACTTACAATCAGAAAATGGCTTATTGGAAGTGAAAATTGAAGAATTGCGATCTATAATTGAAAGACTTAAAAAGGATTATAGAGAATTGGTAGAAGTTACAGATAAACAAGAGAAAGAGTTTTTAGTAAAGTTGAAGGCAAAATCTGAGATGATAGGGTGCCAGGGAAGAGAATTAACTGAACTCAGAGCAGAATTTACCAATAAAATAAACGAGCTTTTAGAAAGGGTGGGAGAAGTCAGGAAAAATAGTTTAATTAAGCAGTTACAAAAAGAACAGAAGCAAGTAGAAGATCAATTGAAAGCTGATATTAAGAAACTACAGGGAGAAAAAGAAAGCATGAAAGAACAATTAAAAATAATGCAACAACAACTGTTAAATAATCAAGAACAACAAAAGTTGGAAGAAAAGTTAAAGGATGTTGATAAAAGATTGGAAGATATTGATGAAAAAACTAAAAAATCACAAGAACAAACAAAAACTAAAGCGCCAGATGCAGTGAGTACAGTATCTACTGCAAAATCAACTACTGGTTCTATGAAATCAACTCAATCAAAGTTTTCAAAAATCTTGAACTTGAAGAATAAGAATCTCAATAACTTTTTGTCTGATAAAAATAAAGAGTTGAAAGAAAATTTTCCTGAATTTGAAAAGAAACACTTTTGTCATAACGTGCTTAATGAAACTATAAAGTCTCTATCAAATCAAGATAATGGTAAATTTAAAAGCAACAAGTTACTTGAACTGTTAGAAAATAATTTGGAACAATCCGCAAGGGAGATCATAAAAGCCAAGGTTAAAGAAGTTGTCAACAAACATTGTAACATTGGAAAAAATGTAGGTAAAGAACTACGAGATGGCACGTTAAAAGCCAAGTTGTCACCTTCTGTTAGAAAATGCGTAAAAAAATTAGAATTTAACAAACAAGAAGGGGTAAATAAGATTGTAGACTCTATCTTGCACAGCTTTAATAGCAAGAATAATAATAATAACGACTCAGGAGAATTGCTTAAAGAAATTGTCGTGAAAGAATTAGCAGAGGCTAAAATGAAGTCTTTTTCAAGTGAGGTTCAAAAGTTATAGCATTTCTCATAATAGTCCGAACAGGTCATAGGAAGGCAGAATCAACAGCACGACGAAAGGATTCGAATAGAGGAATGTTT
>NZ_JAPQLE010000198.1:0-689 GCF_028982185.1 Wolbachia endosymbiont of Drosophila baimaii
ATCTATGTAAAATTATTAAAGATTACGGAGGAAATATGCTATTTTGATTTGTGTAAAAATTATTGTTGACTTATGTGCAATTAGAGAACTTTGGCTGCACTTTGTCAACGTCGTGATGATATTACGCAAATGAGAACTCAAGAAAAATGCAGACTTGAAGCACCGGAAAATGATCATATAAAAGAAAGCTGTCAAAAGACCATTGAGTTTTTCGATAGTCAAATAAACGAACTCAATGATACTATACAAAAGATTATTGATGAAAGCCGCGAATTACAACAACGCCAAAAAATTCTTAAAACAGTTCCTGGAATAGGTAAAAAGTTATCACAAGATTTTTTGTGTTTAATGCCAGAGCTTGGTTACTTAAACAGAAAAGAAGTAGCAAGTCTTGCCGGAGTTGCACCGCATCCAAAAGAAAGTGGTAAAGCTGTTGGTTACCGAAGGATTACAGGTGGTAGAAGTAACGTTCGTTCAAAGCTCTTTACAGCCGCTATGGCTGCTACAAGGTCAAAATCTATACTTGGCGCCTTTTATTCTAAGCTTGTTGAAAGTGGTAAGAAGAAGATGGTGGCTATAACAGCCCTAATGCGTAAAATTATAGTATAGCTCTTTCCATAAAAGTCCGGATGTGATAGGATAAGGATAGATGATGATAAGGAGGTTGAATGCCAGCAGCATATAGTTAT
>NZ_JAPQLE010000199.1:0-1436 GCF_028982185.1 Wolbachia endosymbiont of Drosophila baimaii
GCTATTTTATAATGAATTTTGTCAGTAGCCACCAGATTTTTTCAGTTGCTATGCAACAAAGCCATCCCAGTGTCAAGCACTGGGATGACAGGAAAAGAAGGCTACTTGGATGACAGCTAGCCTGACAACCGTCATCCCTGTAAAGGTCAAGTATTCCGCTATGTGTTAGCGCCGCGGCGGTATGACGGTTAAGTATCCCAGTACTTGACGCTGGGATCTGATGCAGTTATTCTAGGCTAAGGTAATCCGCATAGCAAATGGTGTCATGCAAGTAGCTGACACTGGAATCTAGAATTTTTTTTAACTAGATCTTATGGTCAAGCCATAGGATGACAGAGAAGGTAAGCCTTATTTAAGTTAGCTATATATACTCATCGTTTATGGCTGAAAGGAACACATTTTTAGAATAATGAAAACAATCAGCACTTTAATTCAAGAAGGGTCGGAGTTATTATCGTCACATAAAGTTGAATCACCACATTTAGATTGTGAAATCATCATACAGCACGTACTTGGAGTGGAAAGATCATTTATAATTGTGAACCATGCTGATCAAGCGCCGATGGAGAAAGAACTTTTATTTTGGAAATTAACAAAAAAAAGAGCGGAAAGATATCCAATATCGCAAATAATAGGTAATCGTGAATTCTGGAGTAAAAATTTTATAGTTAACCAGCATGTTTTAGATCCAAGGCCAGATAGTGAAACAATAATCCTAGCAGTGTTAAAATATTACCCAAACAAAAAACAGAAACTAAAAATTGCAGATTTTGGTACAGGCACAGGTTGTTTATTGATATCCGTACTTAGTGAGTATGAATATGCTGTTGGCGTCGGTTTTGAAAAAAGCTTGGAAGCATATAAAGTTGCCTATCAGAACACAAAAAAACATGATCTTCTCAGCAGAGCCAAAATATTTCCAAGTTCGTGGACAGAGTGCAGAGGTTCATTCGATCTTATAATCAGTAATCCTCCATATATTAAAAGAAGCAAATTGAAAGACTTGCAAGCTGAAGTGCAAAAGGAACCAAGAATTGCCCTTGATGGTGGTATTGATGGTTTGAGCTGTTACTTGAGCATTTTTCCAATATTAAGGAGGTGCCTTAAAAAAAATGGGTTTGCGATATTGGAGATAGGTGAAGATCAAAGCAATATTGACAAAATAATCCCCTCATACGAATTAGCTTTTCAGGAATATGTATATGACTTAGCGGGAATGAAGAGATGCATTGTTATGCAAAAAACATAGCTAATGTTTTCTTGTATTATCTCCTTCATCCCATATTATCCTATGTCATCCCAGTACCCTCTACCTCGTCATCCCAGTGCGTGACACTGGGATCTATATTTATAGCTCTTTCCATAAAAGTCCGGATGTGATAGGATAAGGATAGATGATGATAAGGAGGTTGAATGCCAGCAGCATATAGTTATGA
>NZ_JAPQLE010000200.1:0-8289 GCF_028982185.1 Wolbachia endosymbiont of Drosophila baimaii
AAAATGCTTCCTCTTTCTTGGAGAAATTTGTTATATTCATGGCAGTTACTGACTCTCATTTTTTGTGGCATATTTTTTCTTCAACAGTTAGATGGCTATTTATAATGAATTTTGTCAGTAACTGCCAGTTCTTTTCACTTGAGCGATGCAACAAAGCCCACTGGGATCCAGGAATTTTATTAAGTTGGTAAGCGTAAAAGTAGCCGTTTTATGTTAAAACACAACGTTCTTGATGAGATTACGGCAAGGCTGGATTCCAGACTGGAATGACATCGTTTACTATGTGCCATATTGCAATGTTTGTACAGTTGTGGAATGAATCACGGTATGACGTAGGGCTATGCTAGTATAGGTACATTATATGAAGAAGTACTAGCGTTGGGAATATTAGAAAAAAAATACTTACACTAAAAGAAACTTCAGTAGTAAATTCAAAAAGGAAGTTTAAACCCAGATGGTAAACCCATCATACCTGCAAGATCAGAAGTTGCATTCGCCATATCTTCTTCTGCTTTTTTAACGGCATCATTAAACGCTGCTGTTACTAAATCCTCTACTATATCTTTTTCCTCATTTCTCATAAGTTCTAAGTCTATGTTCACCTTTTTAGCTTTATAGCTACCTATTTTTATGACTTCCACTAATACAGAAACTTTGCCACCACCAGAAATACCTTGAAACTCTTTTCCAACATATTTTTCTTGAGCTTCTGCAAGCTTTTTTTGCATCTCTTGCGCTTGTTTCATTATTTGACTAAAATCCACAACTTACTCCTTATTTTCTATATTAACTACTTTTGCACCTTTAAACGTGTCAAGGATATCCTTAACTGCAGGTACATAATTTAAATTACTCACTTCCCTGTTTATATAACCTGTATCAACTGCAATAACCCACTCTTGCTGAGTCACCTGGTTTAAGTAATTTTTTAAATCATTGCAAAAATTACCATCCAACTTAGATACAGCTTTTAATTTTAAATATCCAGGTTTACAATCTATTAATTGTAGATTATTACACAGTTGTTTGTAAAGATAAATTTGGTTACTTCGCCTTAATAGTTGCAAAATCTTATCAAAATCGTAATTTTGTTGTTTATTTTCCACATGGATCCCAGTGTCACGCACTGGGATGACAGAGTGGGGTTGTTGTTTACTTTCCACATATTTTTTTGGATCCGAGTAGTCAGCTACTTGGATGACAGAGGGGGAAGGTGCAACAGGTCTGCCCTGTCTATTTCCTTGCTCTACATTCTGCGAAAGAACTTTTTTGATCACCTGTTCCGGAGAAGGCAGATCAGAAAGATAACAGAGGCTAATTAACATCATTTCAGCAGCAACATCGTTGCATGTTGAAGTTTTTATATCTTGAATACCTTTAAGCAACATCTTCCACAATCTCGAAAAAAATATTAAAGATCTCTTTATACTTAAATCTTTTATCCTATTCTTTTCATGCTCTGTAACTGCATTATCAATCTCTTTTGTAATCAAAAAACGGCATACTAACTGAATTGTTTGCAATAGACCTTCAAAAATACTAAGTGGGTTTGCTGTTTTTACCGCCTTGTCAAACACTGATAGAGCTTTCCGTAAATCACCTTCTAATATTGCCCCTAATAGATCGAATATAATATCTTTATCCACTAGGCCAAGTATGTCTGTCACATTTTTAGTGGATATTGCACCATCTTTGCTATATAGCACTGCTTGATTCATCAAAAACAAGGCGTTACGCATTGAATTTCCAGAGTGTCGTGCAATTAATTCTAATGCTCCCTTTTCAATGGAATAACTCTCTTTTTGTGCAACATCATTTAAACGTTCCACTATTTTAGCTACAGGAATGTTGTGTAAATCAAATCTTTGACAACGTGCAATAATAGTTATTGGTATCTTTTTTATTTCCGTAGTTGCTAAAATGAACTTTACACTAGATGGCGGCTCTTCTAGGGTTTTAAGTAATGCGTTAAATGCACTGCTAGATAGCATGTGTACTTCATCTATAATGTAGACTTTGAATTTAGAGCTTATAGGTGAATAGCAAATATCTCCCAGGATTACTTTAATATCGTCAATGCTAGTGTGACTTGCTGCATCGATTTCAATTACATCTGGATGGCTTGAATTTTTTATTGCTAGACAATTTTCACATGATCCGCAAGGTTCAAAAATTGGCCCCAGGGAACAATTCAAACATAAAGCTATTATCCTTGCAGTGGTGGTTTTACCAACTCCACTACTACCAGAGAGCAGTATAGATTGTGGGATTTTGTTTAAAATAAAAGCATTTTCTAATACACGCACTAATATATCTTGACCTACTAGATCTTTGAAGCTACTAGGACGATGTTTTAATGCTATATTCATAGCCTCGGATAAAACAAATAATGAAATAGGTATGCAACCCAAAAAGGTTCTGATATGGCTGCTTCATTTCTGATCTGACCAAATTACAGAGTTTTTGCCTGCATACCTTATAAAATATTATACTTTTTTTTTTATTTAGCAAGGTATATCCTATATTAGCTCTATAATTTGATATGTTAAATTTTTTACAGTGCTATTTTGAAGTAAACAAAAAGTTAGTTGTCATGCAAGTCACTACAAGATTGTCACTCCAATGTTTATTTATGTCATTTCAGCGCTTATTTATGTCATCCCAGTGCCTAGGCATACAGCTGTATGAATGTTGTGATATAAGAGCAATTTTTACCGAAAAGGATGTCATCCCAGTGCTTGACTACTTGGATCCAGAAAACTTAACTGTAAATGAGCGCACTAGGCAATTGTATAACAAGAACTGGATTCCAGTGTCAGCTACTTGCATGACACTACCTGCTACGCAAACTTCTGTGGACTACAAAGAAAGTTCGTACAGTTGTAGGTCAAGCCATAGAGTAACAAAAAAAGGATATTGGTATAACAAAAGAGGAACATTATGATTTTATATCATTTTCCTCTTTGTCCATTTTCACGAAAAGTTAGAGCTTTTCTAAAAGAAAAAAAATTAGGCTGTGATCTAGTGTATGAAAATCCGTGGGAAAAGCGGAATGAATTTATGGAGATCAATTCAACCGGGCAAGTACCAGTGTTAATAGATAATAACTTTGTAATAGCGGATAGTAATGCCATTTGTGAATATATAGAAGAGACTTACAATAGCGACGTCAAATTACTTGGTTCATCCACTATTATTAAGTCTAAAATACGCGCTCTAATCAATTGGTTCGATAACAAATTTTACAATGAAGTTACTAAGTATATTATGAATGAAAAAGTAATTACTAACCGCAGCCCTGACTCTAGATTTCTTCATGCAGCTCAGCATAACCTGCCTTGCCATATGGAATACATCGAACACTTAATTAACAAGAACGTTTGGCTTGCAACTGATAAGTTCACTTTAGCTGATATTACTTTAGCATCGCATATTTCCGTAATGGATTATGTAAGTAGTTTTCCATGGGAAAAAAGTAAAATTTTAAAAGAATGGTACTCCATTGTTAAATCAAAGCCTTGTTTTCGTGAGATATTATTAGAGAGGATTTCTGGTTTAATCCCTCCTAAACATTATGCTGACCTTGATTTTTAACTTATGTTAGCTTTAAAGCTACAGTCATTCCTTCATCAGTTGGAATCAATATAGAGAAATATTTTTTTTCATCTGATAATCTATTATTAAACTCCCTCATGGCATGCCATGATTTTTCTGATACTTCTTTTGGAGGCGATTCTAAAAATACTGTGTTAAACAGTAGAGTGTTATCTGCAACGATTAGCCCATCTTGTTTAATGTATGACTCTGCCCAATCTAAATACTTAGGATAACTACGTTTGTCAGCATCAATAAATATCATGTCAAATGGTGCTTTTGCTGATAATTCATTAATTTTTTCCAGTGCATCGCCTTCTATTAGAGTAATTTTATCACTTAGATTAAAAGCGCTAAAATTTTTTTTTGCTATTCTTGAGTGTTGAGGATTATTTTCTATTGTATATATATGACCGTCTTTTAGTAGAGCTTTTGCCATGCAAATCGACGAGTAACCGTATAACGTGCCAATCTCAACAATACTTTTGATTTTTTGGATTTTTATAAATAAACTTAATAGCTTTCCTTCTTCAGGGCCAATTTGAATATGTTGCTTTTTTTCAAGAATACAATATTCTTCTATTTTTTTATATTCTTTTGCAAATAGATTTCTTATGTATGACAATTTTATACTAAAATTATTACGCATATATTATAAATTAGGGAGACTTAATTCATACACAATTTATAAATATAATAATATAGTTTAAAATAATAAAAACATTTATTTTAAGTTATTATTTCATAGTATAAAATTTTAAGTGACAAAAATTATTATATATCGTACTATAGTTAACTAGTATAATAAACAGTCGATTATTATGCTAGAATTAAAGGGATTGTTTATGCGCATTTCTCTTTTTAAAATATAATTTTTATAATCAATTAGAGGGGGTTATATGTCTTATACTATTGCTGGTGAAGTTGAAACGTTAAACAAAAAATCTAACAAGAATGAAGGGGTTATGTTACTACATAATCCAGCTTATCGTGAACAGTATAAAGAACGTTTTGATGAAGCTCAGAGAAAAGTTATGGATATGGTTCAGTTTTATGATGGGACAATAGTATTAATAGAGAATAAAATCGCTATGTATTACTACACTTGGCACAGTAAAAAAAGAGAGTTTGAGCGTAAAAAACAACAAACAGTAGTGAAAAACAATGACTCAGCATAGAGTCTTTTATATGGTAAGCTACAGTGGTATTACTTCACTATAGCTTTTCCATATAATTTATCTATCACATTAGTGAAATATTTCAGCTCTTTATACCCTCCATGTTTAACTTTATTATGCTCTATATATGATTTATCATCGTTAAGCTTGATGAAAAATATTGGAGTGGCTGTGATACCAAGTTTATTAATTGCCAGTGATTTATCATTTACGATTTTATCCATTATTTTCTTATCATTAATGCATTGGTTAAATGCATCTTGCTTTAAGTTGCTTAGTGCAGCAATTCTTTGTAGTAAAGTCAAATCACTTAAATTGTAGTAATTCCACGAATCTATTGAGTTAAAAACAGCTTTGTTAAAATTAAAGTAGTCTTCTTGTTTTTCGTAGCAATGACTTAGCATTGCAGCCTTTAGCCCTCTGTAATCCAAAGGAAAATGACGAAATATATATAACATCTTACCTGTGTCTATATATTTCTCTTTAATTTTAGGAAAAACATTCCTATGAAAAAGAGAGCAGTGATAACAAGTTAATGAAGCATATTCTATCATTAGAATTGGTGCTTTTGGATCTCCTAATAATTTATCATTAGGTAATGGCGATAATAGCTCATTTGATGTTATTTCATTGGGTTTTTTTTGAATGTATTGGTTATCGGATAAATCTTGCTTAACAACTGCATAAGAATTAACACTTATGAAAATTAATAAAAACAATAGTCTAAAAATCATTACAATATAAACACTTAACTTACTAAAAAAAATTATACATTTATATTAATAATGTCAAGATAACTTTTGTTTAGCAAGGCTTTCAGCCCTATCTTTAAATGCAGCAATTATTTTACTTTGTGTATACTTACATACTGAGTTTAATAAAGTGGAAAATGAGTTGGACTTAAACTTAAACTCTATATAAAACTTTACCATAGTTTTATTTTCATCTATGGGAATGAATTGCCATTCATTGTATAGATGTTTAAATATTCCATTTGATGATACAGCTTTTATCCAACCTTCATTTGTTCCACTTGGAGAAAGAGAAGTAACTTCTGATGTATATCTACCTTTAATTCCATGAAAAGCTGCGAGGAGATCCACAACCATTTGGTTGTTAATTTTTTCTTTTATATAAACGGCTTTGCACCAAGGAACAAAATCAGGATACCTTTCAACATCAATTACAATTTGGAATACTTCATTAGGCAAACATAGGAAGGTACCTTGTTCTCTGTATTGATGAAGCATAAATTTAGTACCAATCAAAAAAGGATCCGTATCTACCGTCAGCCTTAGTAGATTCCTGAGACCTGAAGTTAAGGTGGGCATCGCATATTAGTTTCCACGAAACCAGCAGAGGCAATTCCCCTCTCTAGAAATTATCGCTCGGGAAATTTAACTTAACTCACAACGTATAGCACAGACCCCTACTTGAATTATAGATGATTTACACAGGGCATGTCTATAGGTATATTAAAGTCAGCGATTATTATTTAATCTTTATTAAATTTTGCATTTTAAGTATTATAGTTTATCTTATGAACATTACTAAAGTTTTAATCATTATTGTTTTTATTGTAATTTCTTCAAGTGCTTATACTAATTGTACAGATCACAAAATTTTTGTGCATACTATGAAGCAACAAGTGGATGGTATATCTACAAAAGGAAATAGAAAAAACCTAGAGCATGTACACGAAAAGCTTCAGGAGGTCATTCAGAATAATGTTAACCTCAAAGGAATATCGCAATTCGTTATAGGGAAACATTGGGCTTTAGTTAAACAAAAAGAAAAAGAAGATTTTTTAAGAGAGTATGAAGTGTATCTTACGCGTTTGTGCGTTAAAATTTTATATAAATACATGCATGATAGTGAAATGATCATAATGAGTACAAAAGCAGTTGACGATGAAACTTGCTTAATTGGCACAAGATTTTCTTACGGTGATGAAGAATTTACAAATATTGATTTTAAAGTTACTAAAAATAACAGTTCTTTCTTGATAAGTGATGTTGTAATGAGTGGAATAAGTATTGCTATTAATCAACGTTCTCAATTTAGTGAAAAAATCGATACGCATGGCATAGCAAGTGTGATAGATGAATTAAAATGTAACAATAATCTATGATATATATGCCTCATTGGCCTAAGCCACTTGGTAGCAGGCCGAATGATTTTTCTCTTGATCGCATAAAAAGCTTTCTTAGTAAACTAGATAATCCCGAGAAAAAAGTGCCTCCCGTAATTCATATAGCTGGAACTAATGGGAAAGGCTCAACACTAGCATTTATAAGATATATAATGCAAGCAGCAGGGTATAAGGTACACGCATACACTTCTCCACATTTAGTGAGTTTTAATGAGAGGATAGTGATAGCCGGCAGCTATATCGACGATAATGAATTATATAGCTTATTAGAAGAATGTCGTGCAGTAATTGCAGAACAACCTATCACTCTGTTTGAAGCTGCAACTATTGCAGCTTTTTTAGCTTTTTCTCGTCATAAAGCCGATATAACTTTAGTTGAAGTGGGTATGGGTGGAAGGCTTGATGCAACAAATGTTATAGATAATCCGATTTTAACAATAATTACTTCCATTGCACTTGATCATACGGAATATCTTGGCCCTACTGTAGAAATTATAGCAGGTGAAAAGGCTGGAATAATGAAACCTAATGTTCCTTGCGTAATAGCACCGCAAGAAAAATCTATAGTGAACACGCTAGAACACCACGCAATAAATAAGAAATCTCCCTTGTATAGAGGAGGTCTTGAATGGAATTGCAAAAAAAAGAACAACAAAATGGCTTTTCAATCAGCTATTCAATCAATAGAATTTCCTTTGCCATCTTTAAAGGGTGATCATCAGGTGATTAATGCAGGCAATGCTATTGCAGCATGTAGTATTTTAAGTGGAAAGTATGAATTTGATATTGGAGAAGAGGATATCACTTCAGGTTTACAGTGCACTTATTGGCCTGCACGGCTAGAGTCTATAAAAGAAGGTAATTTAATTTTCCTACTACCGAAAGATTGGCAATTATTTTTAGATGGTGCACACAATAATGATGGTGCTAGAGTACTATCTCAGTGGGTAAAAGATAATTTTGCTGAAGGTATTTATATGGTTTTTGGTGTTACTAGTAACAGAAATGTGGAAGAGTTCTTAGAGCACTTAAAGCCATATATCAAGCTACTATGTGCGGTTTGTGTTAAGTCTGAACCTAAAGCAACAAATACAAATTTGATTAGGGAAAAAGCCAATAACATAGGAATAAAAGCAGTTGAATGTGAATCAATTGGCGATGCAATATCAAATCACATATTAAAAGCCTCTACCCAAAACGTCAAAACCATACTAATCTGTGGCTCATTGTTCCTAGCCAGAGACTTCGCTATGGAGAATAGCTAACTTTGATGATATTATAGCACTTCTCATAATAGTCCAAAAAAGGTAAGATATGGATTTATAGTAGTGATGGTAAGCATGCCAGCAGCATATAGTTATGACT
>NZ_JAPQLE010000201.1:0-718 GCF_028982185.1 Wolbachia endosymbiont of Drosophila baimaii
GCTTGAGATGATATTTCATCGACACAACTAGAAGCCTGACGCTCACACTCGAGCCTCCTGAGCAAATCTTGTCTGGTGAGCTCCTCTACGGCTGCTTTTAGTTCATTTAACCTCTGCTCTGCAGAGAAATCTTGCTCCCTGATTTTTCCTTGGAAGATCGAGCTACCGTTTCCGTTATTATCTGAAAAATTTTCCATTATTTTTGCCCCCTCAATAAAATTACTATCTTTATTATTACCTGAAAAGCTTTCCACCATTTTTACTTCCTTCATAAAACTTAATAATTTAATTCTGCAGTATTAAATATTTAAGAACTATTAATGTAAAGATGTCAATAAAATTATTTACATTTTTACACTATATATATATTATATCATGTGCTATTTAACCTTTCAATAATATTTTTTATTTTTACTGCTTCTTCAAACTCTAGCATGCGCTTTTCTTAAATTATCCTTATTAATATTTGCTTTTGCCTCTATCCCACTTTTTCTTGTAAAGTATTTGATATAGATTTTATTATACTCTTTGACATAACATTTGCAACATACTTTATCTATAAATGGAAATTATTATACTTGCAGCTAGACACAATTTGAAATAATTTACACTATGAAGCTAAGGAACGAGATCCCAGATACTGTCTCTGCTGTCAAACAAATTATCCAACAAAATTACAATTAAATGGTTGATTATTTTTAAGAATACCAAAAAAGAC
>NZ_JAPQLE010000202.1:0-502 GCF_028982185.1 Wolbachia endosymbiont of Drosophila baimaii
AAACATTCCTCTATTCGAATCCTTTCGTCGTGCTGTTGATTCTGCCTTCCTATGACCTGTTCGGACTATTATGAGAAATGCTATAACTCACTCGTATCTCCGATTTCTTTTGGTTCAATGTTTTCTAAGCTCTTCTTTAACTGCTCAGGATTTACTTGAGATTGTTCATGATTGGCATGAGTTGGAGATGAATAGCCCGAATCGTTTGCTTTTATGTCTGTTGAGCTGTCTTTTAGCAACCCAACTTCTCTCAAGCGTTTTTTAGTTTCTTCGCTAATCTGACTCTGATCAGCTGGTTTTAACCCGAGATTTTCTTGACCTAATGTATTTTTAAGTTCTTCAAATAGAGTTAGATTACTTTGTCTAATATGTTCTTCTAATTTCCTTCCTACCTGTTTTAAATCTGTTTGAGATTTATAGCACTTCTCATAATAGTCCAAAAAAGGTAAGATATGGATTTATAGTAGTGATGGTAAGCATGCCAGCAGCATATAGTTATGAC
>NZ_JAPQLE010000203.1:0-580 GCF_028982185.1 Wolbachia endosymbiont of Drosophila baimaii
AAACATTCCTCTATTCGAATCCTTTCGTCGTGCTGTTGATTCTGCCTTCCTATGACCTGTTCGGACTATTATGAGAAATGCTATAACTTCTATTTTGCTTATTACTTTAAGTTCGTTTTTGCTTTCTTGTTTACTATTATTCATGCTAACTCCTATAAAAAATTATAATTTCAAAATCAACTCAGCTATATTGAAATGATATGTGGAAAGGGTAACAGCCTAATATCAGGCTATTACCTTTTTTATTAAAGCAATCCGTTCTCTTCACCAGTAATATGGAGTAATGGAGGAGCTTCTCCAATATCTGGAATCGAATTCCTAAGATCTGCAAGTTCACTGTCTATACTACTTGTCTTGCTGCCTATACTATCTATGGTTGATGATAATTGTGTTATTATACCACTTTGAATTGCACTATCCATATTTTCGTCATACTTATTAATGCTGTTTATCAAGCCATCATAAAAATTTTTAAGGTGCTTGATGGTCAATGTATAGCTCTTTTCATAGAAGTCCGGATGTGATAAGATAAGGATAGACGATGATAAGGAGGTTGAGTGCCAGCAGCATATAGTTATGA
>NZ_JAPQLE010000204.1:0-500 GCF_028982185.1 Wolbachia endosymbiont of Drosophila baimaii
ATCATAACTATATGCTGCTGGCATTCAACCTCCTTATCATCATCTATCCTTATCCTATCACATCCGGACTTTTATGGAAAGAGCTATAACCGGTGAAGGTGGTGACTTTATTATTGTGGATGATCCGCTTAACCCTGCTCAAGCTTTGAGTGAAACATTTAGAAAACGTGCCACAAACTGGTTCGATCAGACTTTAGTAACGAGACTCAACGATAGAAAAAAAGGAGTAATTGTGCTTGTGATGCATAGGCTCCACCTGGAAGACTTAACTGGGCACCTCTTATCCAAGCCAAAAAACATATGGCATCACATTTGTTTGCCAATGATTTCTGAAAATAAGGAGGTTATTTATTCAATTAATAACCATACTGGTGTCATTCCAACCCCCCCTCCTGTCATCCCAGTGCCCAGACACTGGGATGGCTTTGTTGCATCGCTAGCTATGATGGATTAAAGATAAAAAAGGTGGAGAATATCATTAGCTTATTATTCTGGTATTT
>NZ_JAPQLE010000205.1:0-6969 GCF_028982185.1 Wolbachia endosymbiont of Drosophila baimaii
TATTAATATAAATAACAAATTACTATTCTTAAATTTGATCAGATTGATTGCAAAAAAACAAGATTTTCAATAAGTTGCTTATAATCCTAACTATAGTTAGCCTTTCATAAGTAGCGATGCAACAAAGCCATTCCAGTGTCAGCTACTTTCATAACACCATATTACCTTAACAAAAGCAAATGTTCGTACAGATGTGTATCAGCTACTTTCATCTGCCACCTGCAAATTGCAATGTTCGTACAGTTATGTGTCACGCTACTTGGATGACACCGTTGAAAGAAATGAACCGCCTTTTTAAAATTGTTTTGAATAGAGGAATAACATTCACAAGTAAAATTTCATATTACCATTTTTTAATTTATGTATTATAATAAGCTTAATCTATAAGAAAAACAAAGTTGGAAAAGTTGGAAGAACTAAGCAAAAACTGGGTGATAAGAACGGGAAGATTTTTATCTTCATTGTTTTTTTTACTGTTGATTGCGCTATCAATACGTAGTTTTTTATTCGAGCCATTTCATATACCTTCTGGTTCAATGAAAAGCACCCTACTTGAAGGGGATTACATTTTTACTAGTAAATATTCATACGGTTACAGTAAACACTCATTTCCATTTTCTCCAAACATTTTTAGCGGCAGGATTTTTTATACCCCTCCAAAGCGTGGCGACATAGTAGTTTTCAAACCCACAAGAAATGACAGCATCAGGTTTGTTAAGCGAGTAATAGGAACACCAGGTGACAAAGTGCAAATGATAGAGGGAGAATTATACCTAAATGATCAGAAAGTAGAGCGAAGGCAAATTGAAAGTTTTTTTGATTATGAGTCGAATCGTAACATACCAAGATATATAGAAACGCTTTTAAGTGGCAAGGAGCATGAGATTTTGGTAGATAACATTTCTAATAAGCTATCATATAACACTCCGGTTTATTATGTACCTAACGATCAATTTTTTGTTATGGGAGACAATAGAAATAATTCTTTGGATAGCAGGTTTCCTGAAGTTGGTTTTGTACCAATGGAAAATATCATTGGGCGTGTAAGCATAGTTGGTTTATCATTTAAATTAGGAAAGGTCGATTGGTTACCATTTAACTTCAGACTACCTGTCGCTCTGAGATTAAATAGAGTATTGCACAAGGTTGTGTAAGCTTTTTCTACCTATTTGTTAATTCACACAACTCTAAAGAAGAATTTTCTAACTCGGCGATAGCGTTGTTAATTTCATTCAAGTCATTGCCTTGTAAAGCGTTTTTTGCGTTTTGTAATAGGTTTTTCAACTTTTGATCAGTGGAAAGGTTATTATTGTTTTCAACCAAGTGTATGAGTTTATTTCCATTAATTTTAGCACCTGCAAGGGAACGAGCCTTCATATCTTCATCAAAGCTGTTTATTGACTGGTTAACCATATTTTGAACATCAGCTTCACTCAAGCCAAAACTTGAATTTACTTCAACTGTCTGCTCGATTCTGGTGGTTTTTTCTCTTGCAGTAACAGTCAAGGTTCCGTCAACGTTAACTGTGAATTCTATTTCAACTCTTGCAGAACCTGCAGGCAGTGGCGGTATGCCTTTTAGTTCAAACTGCGCTAGAGATTTGTTATCCTCTATCATTTCACGTTCTCCCTGACAAACGTGAATTTTCATTGCTGTTTGTCCATCGACATAAGTTGTAAACTCTTTTATTTCTGAAACTGGTAGTGGCGTATTTCTTGGTATGATTTTTTCAACTATGCCTCCCATAGTTTCTATGCCAAGTGATAAAGGTAAAACATCCAGGAGAATATTCCTATCTTTTGAGCTCGAAATTAAATCATGAGCCTGCAGAGCTGCCCCAATGGCAACTGCTTTATCTGGATCCACGTCATTTAGTACTTTATTTCCAAAGAGTTTGACTAGTGAATTTTGAACCAATGGTGTTCTAGTCGCACCACCAACTAAAATTACTCCTTTTATATCATCAATTTTAAGATCTATATCACTTATAGTACGAGTGACTATATTGATAGTCTTATCGACCAAAGAACTGATTGCCTGCTCGAATTCTTCTCTGGTAATTTCGCACTCAAATGGCTTGCCGTTAACATTAAATTCGAAGATACCTATAGTGTGATTGCTTAGGTACTCTTTCACAGAGCGTGATTCGATAAGTAAGGAATTTAGTTGCTTAGGGGTTTCTCCAGTCTTTTCTCTATACTTATTAAGCACAATTGAACTCAGAAGATGATCAAAATCATCTCCACCGAGTTTAGTGTCACCACCAACTGCAAGAACTTGAAACACTCCTTGATGTAATTTCAATATTGAAATATCAAATGTTCCTCCACCAAGGTCATAAACTGCATATATTCCACTGTTATTGTTCTTTTCAATGGAGTAAGAAAGCGCTGCAGCGGTTGGCTCGTTAACGAGGCGAAGAACTTCTATGCCGGCTAATCTTGCTGCATATTTGGTTGCGTTACGTGCTGAATCGTCAAAGTAAGCTGGCACAGTAATCACTGCTTTTTTTACTTCCAGCCCCTTAGACTTTTTTACCCTCTCACATAAAGCTTTTAATATCTCAGCAGAAATCTCAATAGGAGTAAGATACTTTTCCTCTGCGCATTTTATTCTAATAACTTTTTCGCTTTCATGATCTATTTCAAAATTGACGCCTTCTTTACTTAATTCTTCAACACTTTTACCCATTAAACGCTTTATTGAGTAGATTGCATTTTGACCGACATCGTAGCCAGTTTTCAATGTATTATTTTCATATGAAAGAGCAGAAGGCAGCAGTTCTCTTCCTTGTTCATCTTTAAATATCTCCACGTTACCAGCTTTATTTACCATAGCAATCAAAGAATTGGTAGTACCAAGATCTATACCAAAAACTACTTCACTTGAATTTGGTTCAGAAATTTGAATTGGTTGCATTCTTTTTCACCTCCTCAAATGACTTATATAAATATTTCAATCTTAAGACTTGTGTAGCAGCTCCATCAAAATTCTTTACAGCAAAAGTGTTAATTAGGTTTTTAACACAATCTTTTATTTTTTCATCAATCATCCTGCTTGCAAATTGTAGATCATCGCAGTCCAGCAAATATTCTCTTATTTCCATTGATTCACTTAATATTTCAGAATTTAAGTGGTCCTTTTGGCTTTTCACATCAAAAAAATCTAGCAAATGCTCGGCACGTTTTAGCGGTGACTTTAGTATCTGATAAGCTCTGTTAATATTTTCCATGTTTTGGGACTGTCTTTCATTTATATCAGTCTTGCTTAGCTCGATATATTTTTTCTCTAACTCATCAAAGCTGATATTGAAAGTTGGTTCAATTTCAAACAATGTAAAATAGCTGCTAGACATGAAAACTCTCTCCACAACCACATTTTCCTTTCTCATTAGGATTTTTGAAAACAAAACCCGATGAAAATTTTTCTTCCACATAATCCATTTCAGAGCCAAGAATAAACATGACGGATTTTGGATCGATCAACACTTTAACTTTTTGGTCATCACTGCAGTTTTCCTCAATTATCGACTCTAAAGGACGAGTATCATACGCATATTCAATATCATATTTTAAACCAGAACATCCTTTTTGTTTAATTAGCACTCTTATTCCTATTGCTTCTTCTGATTTCTCAAGGTTAGTATGCTTCTTTTGGTCCAATAAATACTTTATCCTTTCTACTGCTTTCGCAGTTATAGTAATAAGTTTTTTATCTTTCTTTATAGCGTTTACTCCTTGATATTCACTCATGCTTTAGTTCTCAATGTCCACCTTTATTTTGTTTACTTTGATAATCATGAATAGCAGCCTTTATAGCATCTTCAGCAAGCACCGAGCAGTGTATCTTCACTGGAGGTAAAGACAACTCCTCCACTATTTGAGTATTCTTTATCTGTGTTACATCTTCAATAGCTTTTCCTTTTATCATCTCTGTTAACAAGGAACTTGAAGCAATGGCAGAACCACAACCAAAAGTTTTAAATTTTGCATCTTCAATAACACCTTTGTCATTGACCTTTATCTGCAATTTCATTACATCACCGCACGATGGTGCACCAACTAAACCAGTACCAACATTTGGATCATTTTTATCCAGAGAGCCAACATTCCTTGGATTTTCGTAATGATCTAAAATTTTTTCATTATAACTCATAAAATTACCTGTGAACCGCTATTCTACGTTATAACATATTTAGGTTAAAAACTAAAGGAAAACAATCGTTTTACGTGATTTTTACTTTCAAAATTCCCGTAAAACGACTGTTTAACTTTACAAATACACATAATACGTGTATTTCTTTACAATCAGCGTCTCTATGTTGTCATTAAGTTTATAATTTAAAAAGGAGTATTCCCTTGAGTTTGTTTAGTAACCTTTATAAAGGCTTGTTAAAAACTTCTTCTCGCTTTAGCGACGGGGTGAAAAGTATTTTTTCTGGCAAAAAAAAATTAGATCAGTCGCTTTTAGATGAATTAGAAGAATTGCTAATTAGCATGGACATTGGTCATAAAACTTCTAAGTTGATTATCGATAGGCTCACAAGCATCAAGTTTGACAAGGAAGTTGAACATAACATTATCACACAGCAGTTAATGAACGAAATAGAAGCTATATTGAGCCCAGTTGTACAGCCGTTAATTTTAAATAAAAAACCACATATAATAATGGTATGCGGAGTAAACGGTAATGGTAAAACCACGACTATAGGTAAGCTTGCATATAAATATAAGGAGATGGGAAAATCCGTTATGCTTGTTGCGTGTGACACATTTAGAGCTGCTGCTAGTGAGCAGTTAAACATTTGGGCAGAACGTTCTGATTGCTTGATTGTTACTGGAGAGTACGGTAGCGACTCTGCAAGTGTGGCATATAGAGCTGTAAGTCAAGCTATAAAAGATAACGTTGATGTTGTTCTAATTGACACAGCAGGAAGGCTGCAAAATAATGTGAACCTTATGGAGGAGTTATCAAAAATATATAGAACGATAAAGAAATTGGATGACACTGCCCCTCATGACGTTATTTTAGTTCTTGACGCAACTACCGGCCAAAATGCTTATAGCCAATTAGAGGCATTTAGTAAGATGGTCAATGTTACCGGGCTAATCGTAACAAAGCTAGATGGCACCGCTAAGGGCGGAGTAGTAATTGGACTTGCAGAAGCTTATAAGGTAAAGTTGCATGCTATAGGAATTGGTGAAAGTATAGAGGACTTAAAAGAGTTTACTAGTAAAGAATTTGCTGAAGCGTTATTTAATTGTAATTAAAGACTTCTCTTAATTCCCTTACGTGACCAAGCTTAATTATCTCAATATCATGAGAAGAGTAATTACCATTTTTAGGCATAATTGCTTTTTTGAATCCTAACTTTTGTGCTTCTTTTAGTCTAAGATCAGCATGCGAGACATTCCTAATTTCTCCAGAAAGTGCAACTTCACCGCAGATTATTGAAGAAGTTGGCAGCGGTAAATTTACTACACTTGAAATAAGGGAAGCAGCAACAGCAAGATCAGCCGATGGTTCCTGTATTTTGAGTCCCCCTGCAATGTTTAGGTACACCTCTTTATCATGCAAAAACATTTTGCAACGAGCATTTAGCACCGCGATGATCATAGCCAACCGATTAATATCCCACCCAACTACTGCCCTTCTTGGGGTTGCCATATTAGTCCCTGCTATTAATGCTTGCACTTCCATTAAAATTGGTCTTGAACCTTCAATTCCTGCAAATACGGCGCTGCCAACTACTTCTCTGTCATGGGCCATCAGAAACAATGATGATGGGTTATCAACAGGCACAAGTCCAGCTTCAGACATCTCAAAAACACCAATTTCATTTGCAGGGCCAAATCTATTTTTAATAGTACGCAAAATGCGATATTGATTACTATTTTCACCCTCAAAATATAGTACTGTATCTACCATATGCTCCAGGGTTTTAGGTCCTGCTATTTGTCCATCTTTCCTTATATGGCCAACTATCAAGAGAGAAACACCATATTGTTTTGCAAGAATGGTTAATTCATGTGCACAAGTACGAACCTGAGTTACAGTTCCTGGTGCCGATGTAATTCTGCTATCATACATTGTTTGTATAGAGTCAATTACTAAGAATTTAATACTTTTGTTTTCCTTTATTGTTGCTACTACATCAGTTAAAGACACTGTAGATAAAAGCTTAATTTTAGGTTCATTTATCTTAAGACGCTTTGCTCTGAGACTCACTTGCTCTAAAGATTCCTCGCCGGATACATAAAGACATTCAAAAGAGGAAAGTTGCACAACATTAGCTGCAATTCTAAGCAAAAGGGTGGATTTTCCAATACCAGGTTCGCCTCCAATTAAAATGCTAGCACCTTGAACGATACCCCCACCAAAAACTCTATCTAATTCTTCTATTCCTGTTAAAAAACGACTTGGAGTGATAATTTCGCTACCCGATAACGTCTTTATTAAAATTGGCGCAGATATACTTCTTTTGCCCGTTTTTACTGCTATTTCCTCAACAACTGTATCCCAATTGTCACATGCAATACACTTCCCTACCCACCTACCAGTGCTATGACCACAGGATTGACATACATATACAGTTTTCATTAAAATCAGAATTATTTTGTTATAATTGTAATAAAAATTAGCTGAATAGGCGAAGTAAATCTAAACACTGAGTCTCACAAACGTTGTGGTGCGAAGATAATTGTCATAAGTTGTGCCATTTAAATTCATGCACAATAATTGCACCCTCCAGGATCCAGGTAGCCCCTTCTTCCGTCATCCAAGCAGCCTCCTTCTCCCGTCATCCGAGTAGCTTGACTACTTGGATCCAGAAGACTTAATTCTAACCAAGTGGCTGCATAATAAAGACTGGATTCCAGCGGGCTTTGTTGCATCGCTAGCTATGATGGATTAAAGATAAAAAAGATGGAGAATATCAGTAGCTTATTATTCTGGTATTTATAACAAGAA
>NZ_JAPQLE010000206.1:0-4997 GCF_028982185.1 Wolbachia endosymbiont of Drosophila baimaii
GTATATTCTCTTACCATTTCTAATCCTCCAAAATTTTATTTTACCCAAAAAAACTCTTTTCTTTCTCTCCACTTTTTCTGGGTAAGGTCAAACAATGACTATGCAAAAAACCTAATAACATGTATAATCTATAAATAATTTCTGAGGTAGATTGTGAAACTAGGTGTTAATATCGATCACGTTGCAACCCTCCGCAACGCACGCGGAACTTCTTATCCAGATCCATTGAAAGCAGCAGAAATAGCCATTGACGCTGGAGCAGACTTTATTACTGTACACTTACGAGAAGATAGAAGGCATATTAGAGATGAAGACGTATTTAACCTAAAAAAAAGCATTAGCACTGAGCTAAATCTTGAAATTGCAGCCACGGAAGAAATGCTTGAAATAGCAAAAAAGGTAAAACCCTATTCGATTAGTATAGTACCAGAAAAAAGAGAAGAATTAACAACCGAAGGTGGCCTGGATATCGTGAATATGCACAGTAAACTTTCTAGTATAATAGAGGAAATGCATAGCTCTAGCATAAAAGTCTCACTGTTTATTGATCCAAATATTGATCAACTAAAATATCTTGAAAAGCTAGGGACAAAACCTGACATAATAGAAATTCACACAGGGGATTACTGTGATAATCCATCAGAAAAAAAGTTACAGTTAATTACTAATGCTGCAGAGTACGTCAATAAATTAGGAATAGAATGCCACGCAGGACATGGCATAACTTATAAACACGCTAAGAAGATGACAAGAATACCTCACATCTCAGCTCTTAACATAGGCCACTATTTAACTAGCGAAGCTGTATTTTACGGCTTGCACAGCGTAGTAAAAACAATGAAAATGACAATGTCTAACTAACTGCTGCTTTTTCCTTCTCATTTAAAATACTTAAAAGAGTTTGGCTTGCTTTAAATTTTACCCTTGTCTTTTTAGGAACAGTCATGATCTCACCACTTTGGGGGTTACGACATTGTTTTTCCTGACTGATAGCAGTAGAAAATGCTCCTATTCCATGCAAACGTATTTCACCTTTCCCATGCAGCTCATTCTTTATTATTTTAATAAACGCATCATGAATCTTGCTCAAATCAGATTTTGTTATATCTATATTCTGACTAGAACAATCTTCCTTTAATTGTTTTATTATATCTTCTTTACTCATAAATTACCTTAATATTGAAAAAATCACATAAATAGCATATTATGTTGACACCAATAGTCAACTACATTCATCACAAAAATAGAGGATATCATACACTTTTGCAAATATTTGTATAATACTTACAAAAAAACACCCCTATAAAATAACTATCTCTTAGAAAATTGACACTTTTTCCGAGCTTTATGTTGACCATATTTCTTACGTTCAACAACACGTGAATCTCTAGTTAAGAACTCACCATTACGTAGTATAGAATGCAAATCTTGGCTTACACTACTTAAAGCTCTGCTTATTCCATGAGCTAGAGCACCTGCTTGACCAGATAGCCCTCCACCTTTTACAGTTGCAAATACATCGTATTTATCCAATGTGGAAGTTGCAACAAATGGCATTTTTACTATTTGGCACACTGACTCTCTTTTAAAATAAGAAATTAGATCGCCTTTTTTGTTAACACTAAATTTTCCACTCCCCGGCTTTATCCATACTCTTGCTACAGATTCTTTTCTTCGGCCTGTAGCATATAAACGACCAAGCGAATCAACTGCTGATTTAATTGTCTTTTCTGACCAATCATTGTTATTTATTGTAGAACTCTTCATTTTTACTCCATTACTTTTTATTTTTACGATTCAAAGAGGCAAAATCTATCTTTTCAGGTTGCTGTCCTTGATGCTTATGCTCTGAACCAGAATAAACATACAAATTTTCAAAGCGTCTACGTGCCATAGGCCCATCATCAAGCATCCTTTTCACTGCCATTTCTATTACACGCTCAGGAAATTTGCCATTTAAAATATTATCTGGAGTAGTTTTCTTCAAACCACCAGAATAACCTGTATGCTTATAGTAAATTTTATCTTTAAGCTTCTTTCCGGTGAAATGCACCTTTTCTGCGTTGATAATAATTACATTATCGCCACAATCCATATGAGGTGTATACTCAGGTTTATGCTTTCCACGTAATAGTGTCGCTACAAATGCTGCAAGCCTTCCTACCACTAATCCTTCTGCATCTATGACAAACCACTTTTTATTGATTTGTTTCTCCTTCAAGAAAAAAGTCTTCATTATTTGATCCAACAATAGTAAGCTATGATATACTTAATTTCTCAATAGTGTCAACAATATTAGTTATTGATTATTAAAGTAATTTATGTTAGTAATTGAGCTGCGCAACCAATATGCATAGGAATTAGAATGTTTCGATTGATTATCACACTTGCGATCATTTTTAATACTATAAGTTGCTATGCAACCGATGTGGGAGAAGTGATAAGCAAAGCCATCAAAAATAGCTCAAAAATAAAGTCTCAATTTTACCAATATAAAAGCGCAGAAAAACACTATAAATCTTCTGGGTTAGCTGGATTTTTACCTGACATTAGTTTGCAGTACAATTTTGATAGTAATTTTAATATTATTAACAATCCACAAGACTCTGGAAAACGCCTGATATTAAGCCAAAGAATAATAGATGGCGGCGGCACCTTTGCCACATTTAGTCGATCAAGTCATCTTCTCAAAGCAGAAAAAATGCGATTTCAGCAATCAAAACAAGAGCTTGCACTTAATGCTGTGAAGGCATATGTTAGTGTTTTACAAAAGACAGAAATATTAAAGCTCAGAGAACATAAAGAACGCGTTTCTTTGGAACATTTGTCAGCTATGAAAAAACGCTTTTCCCTTGGAGAGGTAACCAATGCTGAAGTTTTGTTAGCAAAAGCAAAATTTTCATCTTCTATATCCGAAAGAGTTGATGCTGAAGGTAAATTAAAGTTGGTAAATATTGCTTATTATCACTTGATTGGCGAAGATGCTGATGACCTTTCTGAAGCTAATGATAAACTACCTTCTGTTCCAGAGCTAAATGAATGTTTACAGTTAGCAAAAACCAATAATTTATCTCTAAAAGCAGCAGTTTATCAAAAAAGAGCAGCCGGAATGGAAGTGATTGCTGAAAGCTCCAAGTGGCTTCCTTCTTTAAATCTAAGTGCAAGCAAAAATTTTGGGGAGGATGGTATGAAGGTAGACAAACTATTAGAAAATGTTCATGTAGTTTTTACTCTTGATGTTCCAATCTTTAAGAGAGGAGTTAATGCTTTTGGTGTCAGTAAAGCTAAAATGGATGCAAAAAAATCTACCTACGATTATTATGAAACGGTAAAAAATATAGAACAAGCAGTTGTAAATGCTTGGAATAATGTGTTGACAGCAAAGGCCATTATCAAAGCAAGTCAAGAAGCGGAAAAAGCAGCAGCTCTAGCATTGGAAGGAGTCGAGCAAGAAGTAAACTTAAATTTAAAGAGTACATCTGACCTTTTGGACACTGAAGATGCATTATTTAAAGCACGTTCAGACTTAGTTGAAGCAAAAAGCAATTATGTGATTAGTGTTTACAACTTGCTTTTTATGATAAATAGTATAAACCTCTAAATTTAATGGTATTAGCACTATGCATGATGAACAAGGTAATCAATCTGTAAAAGATATCCTAGAAGATATAAAAAAAGCTATATCGGGTAAAAACGCGAGTAACGATAAAGCAGAAATAAAGGATGAAAATGATGATGTGCTGTACCTTGAGGAAGAGTATCCAGAAGAAATAGAAGAAGATGGCAAAAAAGAAAATAATGAAAAAGAGGACATTGATAATGATGACCAAAGTGAGGAAATGGCTTGCAACAATAACCAATTTAATGGCCATAGCTACAATTCAGAAGAAAAAAAAGATATTTATTTGTACGATAATATCCAAATGAGTAATAACAAAGCGAGTAATAGCGGCTTACAAGCGCAAAATAACGATCATCTAATTTTAAAAGAGAATATGGAAGAGATCAAAGCGTTGCTTGGAAAAATGCAAAACGAATTACAGCATAAACAACAAAAAAGAGCGAATCTTACTGTTGAAGAATTAGTTACATCTCTTTTAAAACCTCAGCTTTCAGAATGGCTGAATAAATATCTACATGCACTGGTAAAAGAAGTAGTTGAAAAAGAGCTTAAAGATATAATCAATAATAAGTAGGGTATTAGCAATAAAAACTAGAGTAAAGACGGCTAGAGGCAGAAAACTATCTTCAACAAGGTGGCTACATCGTCATTTGAATGATCAGTATGTGCAAAAAACTAGCAAGGATGGTTATAGGTCACGCTCAGCATATAAGCTGGTAGAAATGGATAACAAATTTAAATTATTCCAAGAAGGGCAAAAAATTATTGATCTTGGTGCTTCTCCTGGTGGATGGTCACAAGTTGCATCTCAGAAAGGTGCAAATGTGGTTGCTCTTGACATAAAACCAATGAACGCAATTGATGGAGTAGAGTTTATACAATGCGATATTATCAATGGGCTTGAAATTTTAAGAGAAAAATTCAAGGATCAAAAATTTGATGTAATTTTATCTGACATGGCCCCCGAATCTTGTGGTTTAAAATCGTTGGATCATACCAGAATTATGCTTTTATGCGAAGCAGCGCTCAATTTTGCAAAGCATTTCTTGAGCCATAGTGGCACGTTTGTAGTAAAAATTTTCCAAGGAGAATCTGATAAAGATTTTTGTAACGAGCTAAAAAAAATGTTTAAAACAGTAAAATACTTTAAACCAAAGTCAAGTAGATCTGAATCTACAGAAATGTATTTGGTAAGTTTAGGCTTTATTGGCAGCAAACCTTCTATATAATATTAATCCAGGTAGTCCGCAGAAACAAAAAACTTACTTGACAAACTCCGCCAGCGCCCTTATCATGAAACTGAAGCTATTTATTTATCTTCTCTGTACAGATTAAATGACAAAAAAACTCACGTATCTGGCGTCCCATGTTTAAT
>NZ_JAPQLE010000207.1:0-4623 GCF_028982185.1 Wolbachia endosymbiont of Drosophila baimaii
AAAAAAACGCCATACTTGAAAGTATAATGTAAGTAATTAGCCAACCACGGGGCTTCTTTTGCCTTTTTTTTCGTTTGGTAAATTTCTTAAATATTTATAGCTAAACGACAACCGTCATCCCGCTACGTGTTAGCGGGATCTCTTGTTAGCGGCTGAGATACCGCGAATGAATCGCGGTATGACGGTTCGTGACGGTATGACGGTTCGCGGTGACATGACGATAACCTCGTCATCCCGCTACGTGTTAGCGGGATCTATGTTAAGGTATGGCGGTTAAATAAGGGATCTATGTTAAGAGATACCGCGAATGAATCGCGGTATGACGGTTCGCGGCGGGATTCCAGTGTCTGGGCACTGGGATGACAGGAAAAGGGGCTACTTGGATTACAGCAGATCACCTCTTCACAAAAATTTTATCAGTAATACGCATATCAATAATACTCCAATCGCTGAAAGTAAAATCAGTTGTATTTTGCAAGTGGTTTAAATATTCCCATGCACTATAAGGGTTATCTTCAGGCAGTTTTACTGTGGAATCGTTATCAAGTATGATATTCCATCTTCTATTCCCTATATAAGCAAAAGAAGAAATGTGGTCTCTTAATTGAGTTTTACTCTCCAACACATCTCTAACAAATTCTAGGTTTGATAACGAGTTTTGTCCTGTAATTACAACAAGATCATCTACTAGATAGTCATCTACGATCACTTTACCTTCAAAATCAATTACCGAGGTTTTGTTATTATCTTTCCAGAGAGCAAACGGTTTATGCTCATCTATATTAATGTGTAGAGTATTGGGCAAAATTCTGTGAACTCTTACGTGTTTTATCCACCTGCTTACGGATTGTATGTTACCGGCAAGTTTTGAAAGTGATATATACAGGATAGGTTGCGTTCTATCTGTCAAACTTAGAATATCCTTTTTGTTTGTAAATTTATTGCCGCTCACGACTACTTCGTCGATTGAAAATCCACTACTGAGTAATAAACTAGATAGGCAGTCATTATACCAAGTAAAGTAGTAATTAAATCGATTTATTATTTTATCAAGTGAGCTGTAAAGTATTAGCGTAAGAAAAAGTGCTGTGATAATAACCAAGGCACACTTACGCAAAAAACTCCTTTGGCTTCTAGTAATACTGCTCAACATGACTTAAATCCCTAATATTTTTGTGCTGCAAACTATCTTCAATAATAATTTTAACTAATTCATTAAAATTGATTCCTTTTGCCAATTTTGCAATTTCTGGCACTAACGATAACTCAGTAAAGCCAGGATGTGTATTAATCTCAAGCATTTTTAAAGTGTTATTTTTGGGATTATAACGGAAATCTGAGCGGGAAATAGTTTTGCATCCTAAAAATTGATGTATTTTCAGTGCGTGTTCCAAGGCCATTTTATATATATTGTCAGGAATTTTAGCAGGAAATATATGTTCTGCAAATCCATCTGTATACTTTGCTTCATAATCATAGAATTTATTTTTTGGTCGTACTTCTATAGTGCCAATTGCTTCATCCAGCAATACAGCAGTATGTAACTCTATGCCCGGTATGTATTCTTCTACGATCATCTTTTCCATTATAGTAGAACTATTATCTTTCAGTTCTAAGTAATCCTCGTGCGAGAAAATTATGTACACTCCAATACTTGAACCTTCATTAATTGGTTTTAAGACGTACGGATAATCGATTTTAATATTATTTTTTAGTACATCTTCTCGGCTAATTACATAACCTTTTGGAGTGTCGATATTAAGGGATCGAAATATATGCTTTGACATCACTTTATTTATAGCAACGGCAGAAGCCATAACTCCTGAGTGTGTATATTTTATACCTAAGATTTCCAATAAACCTTGAATGCAGCCATCTTCACCATAAGGTCCATGCAGAGCTATAAAAGCAAGGCCCGGATTAATTTTTTTAAGCTTTTCAGTAATGTTGCTGTCAACATCTATTTCTATTGCATTATATGAAAGGCTATCGAGCGCTTTCTTTACTGCTTTTCCGCTCATAAGCGACACTTCTCTCTCACAAGAAAACCCACCACTTAAAATTGCTATAGTTGGAACCATAAGCATTCTATGTTTTACTATATAGCATATATAATGGTTACATTAAGCTTATTAAATACCTACTTTGGCTAACTATAGGACCTTCTTACTTTCTTCAAGCACTTTTTTTATCCACTTCAAATAGCGTGCTCGGCAACGGTAGTGGCGTGTTTGCTGCACCTTTATACTGTTCACAGATAAGCTTTTCTAAATCCTCAGCAGATTGTTCTTTTGCTTCTTCTTTTTTCACTACTCCACTAGTTACTAAATCAATTAAGGCTGTAGTGTGTATTATCATTCGATTATTTAGCTCGAATATCTTTTTTGTATCAAGTGAGGGGTTTCTAATTAAAGCAGATAGTGCATGCATATATTTGTCTATATCAGAAAGACTTTTGCTTGTATCATAGTTGCTAACTAATATATATTCCTTCAAACGCTCAATTTCTTCTGGAGTAAACTTGTAAACTTCATCAAGTTTCCTTATTAAAGATATAGTAAGTATTCTACTTAAAACTCTGAATTCTCTAATAAATTGTACTCCTTCTCCTTCAGGATAAGACATTTCTTCTTTTTTATATTTCTTAAATAATTCTTGATCATAAGACTTTCTGAGATCTGACATCATTGCCAATGCTAACTCTTTTGAACCTAGCTTAAAAACTTCGTTGAAGCTGCTTGCGTTGGCATCTTGTGCACCGCCTGCAGTAATTCCACAACTCCAAGAAATCTTTTCAGACAAGCTACGATACTCTTTTATCATCTCTTCCAGCAATATTTTAATATCATCTTCGGTTAACTCTACTGTTGATAATAGATCACATGTTTTCTCAAGATTACCGTTCGCTTGAAAAAGTAACCCTTCAATCTTTTTAATGGTTTCTCTTTTATTTATACTCATAACTTACCCCCAAGATTTAATGCTAACAGCTAGTTTTATAATCAAATATTTCAAAAGTCAATAAGCCTTTTTCCTTAATCCTTAAATTAATCGATACTAATTTATCAGCATAACAACTTAGATAACGCAACTATTTTCAGCAACCAAAAACAATAACCCTGAAATACAAAAAGTTTCTCTTCCTTCAGTAGCATTATTCTAAATTTTCGTCAAAATAAGCTGTTTTATCCTTTTTTTCCTTATACTCTTCTGCTGTATAGAGAGGTTGCTTTTTAGCTGTGATATTTGGCCACTTTTGTGAGTATTCTACATTTATATCGTAAAATAACTTGAAAGTTTTTTGTTCGCTGTTCAGTAACTCTTCATCTAGTTCTAAAATATCTTTTATGGAATCATCAGTTACAATTGCATCCACTGGACACTCAGGTATGCACACTCCGCAATCAATACATTCATCTGGGTTAATCACGAGCATGTTTTTACCTTCATAGAAGCAGTCAACGGGACATACTTCCACACAGTCCGTATATTTACATTTTATGCATTTATCTGTAACAAAATGCGTCATAAAACACTGTATATTTGCATTATCTTGGGTACACTAAATTGATAAGAAATTCAAGCCTTTTATGAAGATAAATAAATTGAACAACAAAGAATTAGAAGTATGGTTAAGCTTGGCTAGAACTATAGGACCAATAAAGTTTTTTAGTATACTAAGAACACATGGATCGCTAGATGAGGTGCTAAAATATCTCAATAGGGTGGCTAATAATAAGGTGTATGGCATTCAAGATGCACGAGAAGAAATCAATAATGCAGAAAGAATTGGAGCTAAAATTATACCCGCATGTGACCCAGATTACCCTGATCTTTTAAGAAATATCTCTAGTTGTCCTCCTGTAATAACTGCGCTTGGTGATATATCATTATTAAGCCGTGAGATAATTGCAATAATCGGTGGGCGTAACTCTTCAATGAATGGAAGAAATTTTGCCAATAAGTTGGCACTTGATTTAAGCGAAGCTGGTTTTGTTATTGTTTCTGGACTTGCAAAAGGAATCGATACTGCAGCAAACAGTGCAATATACAAAAATCATCCCACTATTGCTGTTACAGCAAGCGGAATTGATGTGGTGTATCCAAAAGAGAATTTTGATCTATACAAAAAAATCACTGGGAACGGTGGTTTAGTAATTACTGAGCTTCCATTTGCTACTAAACCAAAGCCTCAATATTTTCCTCAGAGGAATCGAATTATATCTGGTCTATCGCTGGGTGTTGCAGTGATTGAAGCATCGAAACGTTCTGGCTTTCTAATAACAGCAGATTTTGCTTTAAATCAAGGGAGAGAGGTGTTTGCAGTTTCTGGTTTCCCTTTAGATTCACGCTGTAGTGGTAGTAATTATTTAATTAAAAATGGTGCTAAGCTTATCGAATCTGCTGATGACATAATAGAGAGTGTTAGGTTTAATTTACCTCCGCAGCAAAAAAACCTATTTGATGTTGAGCACCATTCTGTTAACCAAAAACAAGAAAAATTACAACAGGCAAAATCTGTTATAGTTGATCATATTATAGCATTTCTCATAATAGTCCGAACAGGTCATAGGAAGGCAGAATCAACAGCACGACGAAAGGATTCGAATAGAGGAATGTTTT
>NZ_JAPQLE010000208.1:0-1336 GCF_028982185.1 Wolbachia endosymbiont of Drosophila baimaii
CTACTGATATTCTCCATCTTTTTTATCTTTAATCCATCATAGCTAGCGATGCAACAAAGCCATTCCAGTGTCAGCTACTTTCATGACACCCTGACAACCGTCATCCCGCTACTTGTTAGCGGCTGAGATACCGCGAATGAATCGCGGTATGACGGTTCGTGGCGGCGTGACGATAAGCTCGTCATCCCGCTGCTTGTTAGCGGGATCTAGAGATACCGCGGCGGTATGACGTAGGGAAACCGTTTTTTGGGTTAGCTATAACAGTAGTCAGGAAACAATAGCTTAAAAAGAGACTTAGTGTTAAATTTCTAATAGATTACTTATAAAAATAAATCTTATGGAAAGCAGAGCTAAGGCTTGGTTCATTTGGCTGATTAGTAACTTGGTTGTTATATTCAGCAACATGCAGATAATTTATACCTTTATAAGTGTAAATCTCGAAAAGGAACTTGGACTTACAATCGCGCAAGTTGCACTGGCTAATTCAGTATATACTTGGACTTTCGCCATCTTACAATTTTTTAGTGGAGCAACGTTTAATGTTTTTTCCAGTAAAAAAATTTATTTTTTCTCGTTATCAACTATGATCTTGGGGTTTTTTGTCCTTATTAATAGTGACAATTTCTCCCATTTGATTTTGTCTCAAGTGTTGATTGCAACTGGAGCATCATTTGGTTTTATTGGTGCTGCTCACACAAGTAGCATATGTTTTTCCGCTGCCCAATTTGGACTAATGTTTTCACTAGTGCAGATAATTTCAAGCCTTTCTGCTTTGGTAATTCAAATACTGTTCTCTAACTTGCTTGCCGAAGATGCATATTGGAAAAATCTGATTGTATGCATAATACTATTTGGTGTGTTGATATTTGTACTTACGCTTTTTTGTCCAAACACACTTCCAGAAAGCAGCTCAGAAAAGCGCACAATAAAAAGCTCTATGAAGACAGTAATGTGCTCTATATTAACAGTGCTAAAATTAAGAGATATCTGGATAACTTCAGTGGTGGGTGCTATTACTTTTGGAACATTTTTAGCACTTAATACCTTGTGGGCTCCAAGGTTACTGGGCAACTCAGAACTCAATGCAATGGAGTCAGGTATAGCAACTGCAATACTATGGCTTGGTCTTGCAGTTGGTGCTCCAATTGCAGATCGAATCTCAAACTTATTTAAAAATAGGAAACATGTAATTTCTGCTTTTGCTTTATTGCAAGGCGTCTCAATTATTATTTTACTATACAGCCATTTATAGCTCTTTCCATAAAAGTCCGGATGTGGTAGGATAAGGATAGATGATGATAAGGAGGTTGAACGCCAGCAGCATATAGTTATGATT
>NZ_JAPQLE010000209.1:0-2440 GCF_028982185.1 Wolbachia endosymbiont of Drosophila baimaii
AATTACTATTCTTAAATTTGATCAGATTGATTGCAAAAAAACAAGATTTTCAATAGGTTGCTTATAATCCTAACTATAGTTAGCCTTTCACAAGTAGCGATGCAACAAAGCCATCCTATGGTCAAGCCCACAACTGTACGAATATTGTCTAGCAGGAGGATGTCATCCCAGTGCCCAGACACTGGGATCCAGGAATTTTATTAAGTATAAAAGTAGCCGTTTTATGTTAAAATACAACGTTTTAATGATTATGAAAAAGCTGGATTCCAGACTGGAATGACATCGTTTACTATGTGCCATATTGCAATGTTCGTACAGTAAGCCATAGGATGACAGAAGCGGAGCTATAGAAGCCGGTGTGGCTCTGTCGTATAGCTCTAACTGTTTTTAGGGGATAGAAAGGCTATATGGTTGCTAATATATTTTATTGCAAAATAAGCATTTTACATTATTTGCCAGCAAACAAAACTGCTCAATGGTTAAGTTTTCTGGACGCTGGTTTCCACTCAATTTAGCGTTTTCGAGGACAGTTTCAGCATGGTTCGTTATATTTTGCAAGCTATTTCTCAGCATCTTTCTTCTTTGAGAAAAAACAGCACGTGTTAATTTTGTTAAGGTTTCCAAATTTACTGCAAACTTTGGGGTAGGCAAAGGATTTACTGTAATTACTGAAGAATGTATTTTTGGTCTTGGAAAAAACTCTTTAGGTTCAATATCAAATTCCTTTGTTATATCACATAGTAACTGGCTTAGCACTGATAAGGAACCATAATCTTTAGAATTGGGTCTTGCCGTAATGCGATCTGCTACCTCTTTTTGAAACATTAATGTCAAGTTCGTAAAAAATTTTATATTATTTAACCACTTTAAAAATAACACTACCGAGATATTGTAAGGCAAGTTAGCAATAACTTTAACTGGACGTTCTATCAGCTCTTCTTCTATAACGTGCAGTGCATCTGCTTCTATAATTTTATACTTTCCTTGATGCTCATTTAGGAGTTGATCATGGTGTTTTACTAAATCTCTATCTTTTTCTATAGAGAGTAGAGACTTTGGATTATGCACCAATATTTCTCTTGTTAATGCACCATATCCAGGACCAATTTCAATGACATTAAAATTTTCCAGACTACCAGCTAAAGCGACGATTTTTTTTGTTATCTCACTCGATAAAATAAAATTTTGCCCTAGACTCTTTTTTGGCTTCAGTAAAAATTTTTTCATATTATTTTCATTATACAGTATTTTAAAAATTAGTTGACTAAAATTCATTGATAATTGTATATTATTAATGTGTTTAACGCCGGCTTAGCTCAATTGGTAGAGCAACTGACTTGTAATCAGTAGGTTGTCAGTTCAAGTCCGACAGCCGGCACTCTCGCCCATATAAGTAAAGTTGATGTCCTTTTTAATGGTAGCAAATTGGAAAATGAATGGAATGCGTTCTTCATTTGTTGACTTTATAGGCAAACTTAACAACAAGAGCAACGAAATTACCTCTAAGCTAGTGATTTGCCCTCCTTTTACATCATTTCCAAGCAGTATAGAGTTGAACAATAATATTAATATAGGAGCACAGAATTGCCATCATAAAAAGTTCGGTTCTTACACAGGTGAAATTAGCGCAGAAATGTTAAAAGAACTAGGGTGTACTTACGTAATACTTGGGCATTCTGAAAGGGCCAATGAAAAAGATAGTGAAATAAAACTTAAGTCGGAAATAGCAATAGAATCAGGCTTACACCCAATTATCTGTGTAGGTGAAAATTCAGAAGATTATAAGAATGAAAAAACAAAAGAAGTAATAGAATATCAATGTAAAAACCGCTTGCCAACACACGGTGAATATACCGTAGCATATGAGCCAATATGGGCAATAGGCACAGGTCATGTGCCAAATAATGATGCAATTGCTGAGGTGATAGAGGTAATAAAATTGTGTGCTGGTAAAAAACACATTATATATGGTGGTTCAGTCAGTTCAGAAAATATAGGAAATTTGTTAAATATTTCAAATTTATCAGGAGTTTTAATTGGCAGTGCAAGCTTAGATTTAGATCACTTTTATAAAATTATACAACAAGTTGAAAAAAAGTTTTCTCTTATCAATTCTAAAATCAGCAACTAAGAATTCTATGATAAATGTCATCATTCCAGTGTCAAGCATATATCTGTACGAACATCTAGTAAAACGACATAGCTAAAGTAATCTAGAAAATTAACGATATTTTATTCCCCGGTGAACGCTCTATTTTGTTTTCCAACTCTAGTTCCAAAAGAGCCATTAGAACTATGTTGGTAGAAAGTCCGCTTGCTAATATAAGTTCATCTATATCAACAGGTACAGAGTTATAGCACTTCTCATAATAGTCCAAAAAAGGTAAGATATGGATTTATAGTAGTGATGGTAAGCATGCCAGCAGCATATAGTTATGAC